>JAIOTH010000104.1 GCA_021106915.1 bacterium
AAATTAAAGCTGTCACCAAACTTCCTGGTGAGTCTAAGTAAGCATTATCTAAATCTAAAAGTTCATCAATAGAATCTTGCAAAATAAAATTTTTAGTTATTCTATCATTTTTTTCAGCCTCATCTTTAAGAAGATAATGAGAAAAATCCGTTGAAATTATAAGCAAAGTATCTGCTGATAAATTATTATCTAGCCAATAAGCTAATTGTTCTACCTCCTCTTGATAAACATAAGAACTAATAATAATTGGTAAAATTTCCGCTTCTGGAAAATAATATTTAACAAAAGGATTCAAAGCTCCAATGGAATGTTCATTAATAAAAGCCGATGAATTATCTTGAATATTTAAATCATTTTTAAATTTATCTACTAATTTTGAATCTGTTTTAACAATTCCTAAAGGCGTATTCCACCTTAAATTTGCTGTAGAAATTGCTTGAGTACCAATATCATCATGATTAGGCCCAATAATAACCACTTTTTTTATTTCTCGACCTTTAGCCATTTTCATTAAACCTGAAATATATTCTGAGGCTAAAAGATGATGAGGTACCACAATTGAATATACATCATCCCGAACTTTGATATCTGCAACTAAATTAATACTCTGAACAAAATTGCTTTCCTCATAGAACATTTCCTGTAATTCAATAAGCTGACGATGATCTAAATTTTTCAATTCTTTATAATCTATTTTTTCTTGTTGATCCTGATAAATTAACACATTCAAAAAAATTGATAGACTAAAAAATATAATAATATAAATCAAAATTATTTTTTTAGACATTACTTTGTAATTATGGTTTGAGTCTCTGAATAGTTCATTAAATTAGGATTCAAGAAAGATTGTACTAAAACTGGTTCAGCTTTATATCTACCAGTTGTTTTAACTTTAGTTTGATAATTAATACTAAATTTTTTGCACTTTGAATTAAACTTAAAATTAACTTTCTGATGATCAATACTATAAGGTCGATAAGAAGTGCAAGAATGTCGATGACTATAACTCACTTTAGTAGCTGGAATTAAATTACTAGGCAAAAAATCAGTAATTTGATACTCTCCTTTTAAAGAATCTCCTTCAAAACTAACATCAATTCTAATCGAAACATTATCTGATTCTTTAAAAGTAGTTGTTTCTTGACCATTAACATAATATCTACGGCTAACTTTAATGTTTGGATCTGTTTTAATATTACTTAAATTTATCGGTGCTGTATAACGAGTAGAAACTCCGACATCACCTTCTACATGAGTAAATTTAAGATGATCAACGTCTTGTGACATTAAACTGAAAGAATGTACTTTGTTACCGGTTAAATTTATTTTTTTCTTTTTTCCATTCAAAATATACTCTATTTTAGCTGGATTAGGATGTAAATAATTTAATCTATTTTTTATATAAGAAACTTTTTCTAAATATAATAATCTTTCACTATTCCTATAATCACCATAATTAATGTGATTATTAATCAAATAATTCCAAAGTCCTTGATGCTCATTCATATCCAAAGCTCCTGCTAATACTGCTGCTAGAGACGTAGCTTTAAAAACATCTTCTAAATCGTCATTAACTCTAAGAATAATATTTGGATCTTTGATTTCACCATATTTCACTAATAAAGCCTCTAAAATTTCCTGACTTTTTTCTATATCACCAAGATTATATAAACCCTGAGCTAAATACAATTTTTGAATTGGCTCTAAATCATCTTTTTCTAACCACTGGTAAATTCTAGGCAAAACCGGTTTTTCTAAACTAGCCAAGCCTGCCAAAGATAATGATATTTCTTCATAATTACTATTTTTATTTTCTAACTTCTTAAAAAAATACTGTGCCAAAGACTCTTGATCAAAACTATCTGTTTTTAATAATGCCATTCTAACTGATAATTCTAAATCTCCTGAACTATAAGGAAGCAAAGATAATGATCCATCTTGGGTCTGATAGGCATGACTAGTAAAATTCAAACCAAAATAAGGTTTATAATCATAAATTTTTGCCAATACTTTTCGAGCCTCTTGACTAGCTAATTTCTGATCTGATCGATCCCCATATCTCCTAGAAATACTCAATAAAGGATCATAAAAACTATTTTGACCTTCATCCATTAAAACTACTACTAAAAGCTTTTCTCCTTGCGGTTTAATTTGAGTATTCACACTTAATTTTTCACTATGAGCATGTTGAGATTCTAATCTAGAATTAATTATTTCTACTGGTAATTTTACAATATCTGAACCTTTATCAGTCTTTAAGGTATAAAGAAGATTATGTTTTCCTAAATCTAAATCTGGTAATTTCAAATAAGCTGGCATAAAAGCAGTTGTTTCTTCTCTTAAAGAACTAATATTATTTTCCCCTTCAACACTAACAGTAAAAACCGCTTGATCACTGCTATTCAAAGCTCGTCCATAAGCTCTTAATTTAGCAATCGGCTGATCATCAGCTAAATATTCTTTAGCAACATTAATATCTGCAAAGACGTCTAAAGAAACCGGCAATTTATTTACCTTTACTCCTACTTGCAAATCATTGGTGATGGCCTGGGTAGTTATTCTCCAAGAAGTAATATTGTCTGGTAATTCAAATTCTATTTCTGCTTGACCAGATCGATTAGTCTGTATTTCTTTAAATAAAGCTGTATCCACAAAAGTCTCTCTAGTTCCTCCTTTATCATTATGAACATAATAGCCTTGAGCAAAATAAGTGTGTTGAGGATCAACCCTAAAATTATAAACTGTCACAATTTCATTTATTATTTCAATTGATTCAATTGCAATTTTTTCTCCTTTTTTATTAATTATCCAATCTCCTTTTTCTAAAAAACCAGCTTCCTTAAATTTACCATTAGAATAAATTAAATGCTCAGGAGTCAATTTTAAATCATTATTAATAATCAAATAATTAGGAACAATATGCTTGAAAACTTCACTAACTCTACCACTAGCCATTTTTTGATCTAAAATATTATCAAAAGTCATTATTTGATCACCTACTTTAATATCTTCAATAGACTTGGTACTACCATCAGCCATTGATATTTGAGTTCCTTCTAAAAAACAACCTCCTTTTTCAGCTCCACCAAACCCAAAAGATGTTGGATTGTGACTATAATAAGAAAATATTGAACCACTACCAATACTTCGATAAACCTGAGATAAAGGATCGGCTACTGTATCAACTACAGCATAAAAAGCTTCATCCACTAAATTAAGATTTACTTTAGCACTAACTGGTTGACCATTTAAATCTTTAACTTCAACTAGGGCTTTAACTTTTTCTCCTGGCTCATAAGAATCTTTATTTAATTTTATTTCAATATCTAAAACCTTATCTTCTTTATTAAAAACTAAATTACTATGAATAAACGAATAAGCACTACCATTAAAATGGATTCCCCTTAAAGCTACATTGGGCGCATCTCTTTCCTCAAAAGAAAATTTATGTTGTGGATTATTACTAATACTATATTCCTGAAGACCATTTTGTAATTGTAATAATAAATAATTTTCACCCTCCGGAAGTAATTTTTCATTCTGCATAAAACTAACTTGAACTTCATCACCAATAGAATAAGTATTTTTATCACTCAATAAACGTTTATAATAATGCCTAACATTATCATAGACATTAACAATTCGACCATCATAATAATAAATATGCGTCTTTTTACTATCCATTCGTCCTTCTTGATCGAAAAATTTTATTTTAACTTGATAAGAAGTTTCTGATTCAACATCAATTTTATATTTATACTCTCCTTGTTTGTTAGTGCTAACATTTAATTGATCAACAACTTCTTCTCGACGAACATAATCATAGGTCTGATAAGTTCTTTTGCTAATAAAATTATATTTAGTTTTAATATTTTTTTTCTCATAAATAATTTTTCGAAGTTCAATTTTTAATTTAGTCTGTGGAGCAATTTCATCTCCCCGAGAACCCCAAGAATATTTTTCTTGTAAAGAATCTATATCAATCAAATAAGATTTAATATCCAGTTCAGCTACTCCAGTTTCTGGATAAGTTAATTTATTTTTCAAATAAACTTTGGGACCATAAAACCGAGTTCCAACATTAGCCTTAATACTAGTATTTTCTCCATCTTTAGGGCTCAAAACAAAATTACGATAACGAGGCCAACAAGTTACACCTTTACATCCTTCCTGATAATCCTCTGTGTAAATAAATTCTACTTCACCTTGAGCATCAGTCTTTTTGGTCTCAGTTTGACCATTTGGCTTTTGAAAAACCAATTCTAAACCTGGAACTGCTGTCCCTTCAAAAAAACTAGCTTTTCCCTTAAACTTAATTTCTTCTCCCGCAAAAGTAGCTTTTTTATCTGGAATTAAATCAATTTGATAAGCTGGCTTTTCATAAGACTTAATACTTAAATATTTGTTATAAATTCTATTTCCATCGACTTCAATAGCTAAATTATAATAATCTGATCGCAAATCTTTAAAATCAATACTACCCTGAAAAGTACCAATATCAGAAATCTCTAAAACTTTTTCTTGAATATTAATTGGTTTACGCCAATAATCAACATAACCCTTTTTATAGAGAATCAATTTCACATTATTACCAATCTCTTGACCATTTCTTTTCTTAAGCATGCCCCAAAACTGAATTTTATCTGTAGTTTGATAACGAGGTCGATCAGTATATAAATAATACCAATAATCATCTTTATCTTGATAAGAATTTTCTCTATAGTAACGAGAAACTCGATTAGCTGGAATAATTAATTGATCATTTCCAGAGCTTATTTTAAAATACTGGGGATCAATATTTTTATCATTAGCATAATTTAAAAGAATATCTGGAGTATTAAAACTAGCTATTCCTTTTTTATCAGTTTGATAACTATATTTAGTATTTAATAACTCTATTTTAGCTCCGCCAATTGCCGTGCCTGATTTAAGACTATTTACCCAAACAATACTTTTATTTTTCAAAATATTAGTATAAGCCGAGATATCACTAATCTGAATCCAAACTGATGTTTGTTTATCACCATCTTTAAGCTGAATTAAATAATGACCAACTGATAATTTTTCTGGAAACTCTAAATATTTAGAATTATCCTCAACAATTAAATTCAAATCTAAATCTGAAATTTTGTTTAAATTTGAAACATCTGGCTGATAATTATCTTTAGATGATGACCACCAAGGAAGTTGGTCTCTTTTTGCTAACGATTTCATATATTCTTCAGCACTCCTAAATTGATATAACGTAGTCTGAAAATTAAATTCTCCTTGATTAGAATGAATATTTATAACAGGTTTCTCTTGAGAATTAAAATCATATAATTTTCGATAAATTGCAAACCAGTTCGTCCTATAAGATTTATTAGGACTACTTGATTGAGTTTCAAAAGTGACAGAATAATCATTAAGTAATACTTCGTCAGATCCATCAACTGAAAATCCTTTTTTCATAGTTACAGTATATAAAGTTCTTTCTAATAAAGACCCCTTTGGAACAAAAACCAAAGTTCGACCATGTTTTTCAAATTTTCCTTTAACTATTGGCTCAATTGAAAAATATTTCTGATATTCCTTTGAAAAATTATCATGACTAAAAGTTATTTCAATACCAGTCGTTAGAGGAACATTAGTTGTAGCCTGCCCAGGAATACTATGAATAACCTTAAAAGTATCCTTGATCTGATAAACCCAAGAATATTCATATTCATTTTGTTTTTCAGATTCATCTAGATATGAAATCTTCAACTTAGCTTTTAATATTGTATTAGGTTCTATCAATTTTTGAGGGATTATTTTCCATTCCGTGTCTGAAACTTCTTTGATTTTATAATCAATGACTGGATCAAATTTTAAATTCTCTTTAATTAATTTTGTTTTAACTGGTTCCTTACTCTTTAAAATATATTCTGAATTTGCTTCTGTTCCCATACTATCTGATTTGCTAGCCACTAATTCAAAATTATCTTGAGCATAAACTTTATTAACCATTAAATCCGAAAATCCTTTAAAATCAT
>JAIOTH010000045.1 GCA_021106915.1 bacterium
GCTTCTTGTTTGGCATTTTTACAAATAGTTTCTCCAATAAATATGTCAGATAAACCAGCAATCATGACAATGTCACCGGCTTGAGCGGATTTTACTTCCTTTCTATTTAATCCTTCAAAAGTAAATAATTTAGTGATTTTACCTTCTCGAATCTGGTTTTCAACATCTTTAATAGTTATTTGAGAAGCATCTTTAATTTCACCTTCATAAATTCTACCAATAGCTAGTCGCCCTAAAAAATTATCATAAGCTAAATTAAAAGCCTGCATTCTTAGTGGTTTTTTCTTAGCTTCCTCGTTAGAGGCTATATGTACTTCTTTTAAAATTATATCTAAAAGAGGAGTTAAGTCTGAAGAATTGTCATCTAGACTCATTTTAGCAACACCATCACGAGCAACAGTGTAAATTGTAGTAAATTTAAGTTGTTCATCGCTAGCTCCTAGATCTAGAAAAAGTTCAAAGATCATTTCTTCTACTTCATCAATTCTAGCAGCTGGTTTGTCAATTTTGTTGATGATAACGATTGGTTTTAATCCTAAATCAAGTGATTTTTTTAAAACAAATTTAGTTTGAGGCATAGGTCCTTCTTGAGCGTCAACTACTAGAAGAACGGAATCAATAGATCTTAAAACTCGTTCCACTTCTGAACCAAAATCAGCATGACCAGGAGTATCTACAATATTGATTTTAGTATCTTGATAATAGACCGAAGTATTTTTAGAATAAATTGTAATGCCTCTTTCTTTTTCTAAAGTATCACTATCCATGCTATCTCCGGTTTCTGACATTCCAGTTTGTTGCATTAAAGCATCAGTCAGAGTTGTTTTACCGTGATCAACATGAGCAATGATGGCAATGTTTCGTATTTCCATCCCATTAGATATTATTTATTATTTTTACTTATTTTAAATAGTATAAATTATATATCCCTTTAAGATTTGTTTTAAACTTTTTTATCTAACGGGATAAATATTTCTATAAATTAAAACCGCTTTTTAAAAAGCGGAGAGTAACTTTTTTTAAAATTTATACTTATTTATACTATAAGTTTTGTGAAAAGTCAACCTTGTTAAATAAAATTTGAATAATATACTACAATTATTTAATACTGATTTTTGTTTTTTATATTATAAGAATTAAATAATTTTGTATCTGAATTTTATTCTAAAGGAATAAAATTATTTAACAGGGTCAACCCAGCTTTTCTAGAAGGGCTGGGTCAAGCACACCCGGTAGTCTATTTCAAGTAAGTTAAAAGTTTTTTTAAATATTTTTCATCAATTTTAGAGATTTTATACTCTTTTCGTAGCTTCATGATTATATTATAAAGCTCCAAATAAGATATTCCACCGCCTCCAGAGTGTTTTTTTAATTCATTAAAAAGAATATTTCGTTCTTTATTGGTTAAAGAAGATATTTTCAATAATTCCTTTCTTAATTCTTCCAAATAATATTGTTTCATGAATTTTAGTATTTAGCTTATAAATATAGTATAGCAGATGTTTTATAAAAAAGAAAAATGCCTATTAGAAAATAAATAGGCATAAATAAATAGGTACTAGGTAGCTAGGATTAATGTCCTTTTAGTACTAGGTATTGGTACTATAAGTTCATAAATCCCCAATTAATTTTTGTGATCATGATTCCTCCTTTGAATCAATTGGCTATCATGGTTTTTGAGTTGCCTGAGTTCTAAGTTCGTGGGCCTGGATATTAAGCGCGGTTATCCAATTGAATAGCCTTAGTCGGTGGCAGTTTCCACATATCCTTGATCTTTCTATGTCTGGACCAGAGTAGGGAACTGCCAGTCTGCGGTGGCAATTAGGGCATCTATAAATGATGTCGGTTCCTCCTAGAGATAAGGTATTTGGCTTTTTAGAATTATTAGAGAAATATCACCCCCTCTTTTATAATATTTAAAAAGTTTTTCCTTACTCTATTTTTATTTTAGATCTAAAAATTATTTTTGGCAAATTATTAAGGGAATTATTTTTGTTAAAAATAGAAAAAGCCTGATACATTTAGGGGGTATCAGGCTTGGAGTGTGTTTTTTCGGGGAAAAGCCGAAAAAACTGATTTTTACTGCGGGTTGTTGCAGCGATTAAATTGTAGCGGATTTATAAAATTTGTCAATCTAATTTTGAAAAATTTAATAAATCTAACACGATTAGAATTATTTACCAAATAATTTTTTGTCACAATCTTCACAGAGAATAATGTGATTATAAATTTTAGTTTTAATTAGTATAGAAATTTCGTTTAACATTTTTTGATTTCGAATCATTACCCATTCCAAAGTTTTTTTTCTACATAAAAAACATTGTTTTTCTTCTTTCTTTGTTTCCATTTCAGCCTCCCTTTTATTATCTAAATATTATTATTTTATTATAAATGAGTCAAGATTCTGGAAAAGAAAAAACCGTTAGATCCATAAAGAATCTAACGGTAAAATATTTAGTTTAGGCTATTGAGATAACAATATTCTACTCCATCTTAAAATTATAAGAATAGAGCAGAAAAATTTGTCAGCCTCCGTGACAATACTCTCGGATGATTCTTTTATGAATCATCATTTCGCGATGAAGAAGCTCTTTCATTATCATAAAGAAATGTTGAGAATCATCAATTATATTCCATAAAGTTTCTAAAATTGCTTCTTTTTCCAATGAAAAGGAAGAAATTTTATATGAGTCAGCAGATTTAATAAAAATCAAATCTGCTGTTTGTATCTGCAATAAGGGTACAAATACTATTAACATATCAAACATAATTCCTCCTTTTCGTATTTATAGAAAAATATTACTCTAATTATAATTTATTGTCAATCCATTCTAGTTCTTAATCTATGTTATAATACTTTTATCATGAAAATAGATTTTCAAAAAGAACTTAATTCCGAACAATATCAGGTCGTTTCCTCAGGGGATGGTCCTCATTTAGTTTTAGCTGGAGCTGGTTCTGGTAAAACGCGAACTTTAGTTTATCGAGTGGCTTGGTTAATTGATCAAGGAATTGATCCAAGCAAAATACTTTTAGTCACTTTTACAAACAAGGCTGCCAATGAAATGTTGGAAAGAGTAAAGAAAATTTTACAGCGAGAAGGAAAATCTTTAAGTATTTGGGGTGGAACATTCCATTCTTTAGCAAATAGATTGTTAAAGATTTATGGAGAAAATATTGGAATTAAAAGGAATTTTAGTATTTTAGATGCTCAAGATAGCAATTCTTTATTAAAAAATATCAGCAAAGATTTTTTCAAGAGTATGTCTAAGGGAAAATATCCTTCCGTGGCAATTGTTAAGGAAACAATTAGTTTCAGTGTTAATTCCGATTTAGAAATTAAAGATGCTTTGGAAATTAAGTTTTCAGAATGGTTGGCTTTTAGTGGTCAAATAGAAAGTATTCAAGCCGAATATAAAAAAAGAAAAAAAGAAGCTGATTTTTTAGATTTTGATGATTTACTTTTTTATTGGCGAAAACTTTCTCAGGATAGCGATATGTCAAAAGTTTTTTCAAAAAAATGGGATTATGTTTTAGTAGATGAGTACCAAGATACTAATTTTTTACAAGCAGAAATAGTTTATAATTTATCTAGAAAGAAAAAAAATGTTATTGTAGTTGGTGATGATGCTCAAAGTATTTACTCTTTTCGAGCAGCTGACATTCGAAATATTTTAGATTTTCCAAAGCTTTTCAAGGGGTGTCAGGTACATAAATTGGAAACCAATTATCGTTCTACGCCAGAAATAATTTCTTTAGCTAATGTAGTTATTAAGGAAAATCAAAATCAATTTTTTAAGAATTTAAAATCAGTCAGTAAATCATATTTAAAGCCAGAGTTGATGACTTTGCGTGATAATCGAGAAGAGGCTCGTTTTATAGCTAGAAAAATAGGATCATTTTTAAATGATAGTGTTAATCCCAGAGAAATTGCGGTTTTATTTCGAGCTGCTCATCATAGTCAGGCTTTAGAAATGGAATTGAATAAAAGAAATATAGCTTATGAGATGCGGGGCGGTTTAAAATTTTTTGAAAGAGCTCACGTTAAAGATGTTGTAGCTATTTTAAGAATTATAAATAATTTTAAAGATGAAATTTCTTGGCAAAGAGTTTTGCAAATGTATGAGGGTATTGGTTTGGTAACTATGAAGAAGATATTTAGTAAAATTAAAGAATTAGAAGATATTGAATTTATTTTTGATTTGAATTTAAATTTACCTGCTAAAGCTCAGCAAAGTTGGCATAATTTTTTATATATTTTTAAGAAAATTTTAAAATTTAACTCGGAAAATGATTTGAGTAAATTAATTAAATTAATTGTTAAAGATTATTCAACTTATTTAATATCTCAATACTCAGATTATCGTCAGAGAGAAGAAGATTTGAATCAATTGGCTATTTTTGCTGTTAATTATAATAATTTGGACACTTTTTTGAATGAAGTGTCTTTACAGGAAGGCTTTGATGTTCAAAATGATCGTCGAAGTAATCAAGAAAAAATAGTCTTATCTACTATTCATCAGGCTAAGGGTTTGGAGTGGAAAATTGTTTTTATAATGTATCTAACAAATGATGCTTTTCCACATCCCTTATGTACTACGGAAGAAGAAATTGAGGAGGAAAGAAGATTATTTTATGTAGCAATTACACGAGCTAAAAAAAATCTAATTTTGACTTACCCCTTATCTGTTTTTCGCTATGGAGAATCAAAGTCTTTAGAGGTTTCAGAGTTTATTAAAGGTTTAGGTCCAACTTTTTTTGAAGCTAATGAATTTTCGTTTCAAAATAATTCTAATTCTCGCCAAGGCAATCAATTTAGTGAGTTTGATGGAGATCGAGCTCAGCTCGATGGAGAGATGGATCATGAATCTAATTTTGAAGAAGGCCATGAATATTTACCGAGCATTAATATTTAGTCAAAAA
>JAIOTH010000147.1 GCA_021106915.1 bacterium
TGCTGATCTAAAACATGATAAAGATAACGATGATGTTCAATCTCTTTTTTTAATTTTGCTATTCTCTTTTGAGCTTCACTTTTATTCATCTCGTTAAATATCAACTTTTTTTATTAAAATTACACAAAATATTTTGATAATATTTTCAAAATTACCAAATTTAAAGTCATTTCTATTATCTAATGAGATTCATTTTATTGAACAACCAATAATATACTCTTAGAAACCTCCTGACCTTTACTATCTTTTACTTTAAATATATTGGGGTAATTTCCGGCTGATACGGCTATGCCTGATAAATTACCATTATTAAATTCTATTCCCATTGGTAAAGTCCCCGAATGACTCCATGTATATTCTGGTACACCATTTACTGGCGTGAGTGTATGATTATAATTTGTATCTAGAGCTATCCTCAAAATTGACGAATCAGAAATATACAAATCCTCTGAAAACCACCCTCCAGTATAAGCACCAATATCTTTAACAATAGACTTCTCGGAAAAAATAACGTAATCAAATAAACCTGATAATGGATGATACTTTTTTAAATTCACACTCAAAGCTTGTTTATTGGATTTATTAGATTCTCGAGGATGTTCAGCCAATGTTTTAATATTATAAATATTTTTAAAAGGAATTAACTTTCCATCAAAACTATAAGCTTTTAAATTTACATTATACAAATCACAATATAGGGATCTAATTCTAAATTGATAAGATCTACCAGCTATTAAACTACTTCCACCAATACTATTTATTTCATTACCATTTACCATATTATAAGGTGGCTCATTTAATAAAGATTTCTTAATATGTGATTGGTTTACTCCTGTTCCCCAATTAATATTAAAATTAGAATCCCGCTCATTAACTGTCAATTCTATATAAGAATTTCCTGCACAATTATCTTGCCAATCCAACTCTAGATAGGAAATTTTACTATTATAACCTAAATCCTCTCTATCAAACATATCTATTTGAAAAAATTGGTCTTTATTTAAACCAATGGATACTCCATAAATCTCATCTGTAATTTCTCTGGACAATAAAATATCACTATCCTCAAATTCAAATTCATTTGCTAAGTCATTAATATCAATCTCTGTTTTTCTGATATAGTAAATGGCTTGATCATTGCCACTATCTGCTCCATAAAAAGCAACTATAGCATTATCTGTACTTATAGATCGTATTATTTGCCGAGTAGAAATTGTATTAACATACAAAACACTTGATAATAACGTAGATAAAATCAATAGCGATAATAATAAAACTGATCCATTTTTATTTTTTTTCCCCATATTATTTTATATATTGTCTAGAGCTAATAGTGGTTTGAATTTTTATATTACCATCCATGCTACCATCCTCATTATAACTAATTTCTAAAAAAACAGTTACTGCCGGTTGCTCTAAGATACTTGCTGACTGAGAAAAAGGATTATTAGTTGGTAAAATATAAAACCCTAAATTATCAATTCTAATATCGTCTGTATTCAAAATTATCCAATCGTCGGCATTATGTTTCATCTGAAAATTTTTATTATCCGAAGTAAAATATATTATATTATCAGACATGTCTTTCAAAGATAGCATTTCAACTGGATTATTATTTCCCATTGATTCATAATAATCGTAGTTAATTGTTCCCAATCTAATTTCCCGCGACATAATTTCCAATATATATCTCATTTCATTTTGTACTTTTTGCATTCTAATCATTTTATTATTAGCTTGCAAAGTAGATAAATAAACACCTAAAAAAATGGACATTATTATAGCAAATAAGCTAGTAGCTATTAACATTTCTAATAAAGTAAAACCTTTTTTTTGTTTATTCCAATTTTCCATATAAATAATTTATAATTTTAACCCCTCCCTACAATATTTATTTCCAATTATACAATCTTTCCTCAACTAGAACATCTTTAATATTCTCTTTATCATCCCAACCTACTCTGGAAATTACCTGTAAACCTATTTTTTCTCCCCTTGAATTGTCTGCACAATGTTTATCAAAAGAAGATAAAATAAATTCCTGACCATCTTTATTTAAACAGATTTCATTAATATAAATTAATTTATAAAACTTAGTTTCTTTAGATAATTTTACTAAATTACCAAACAAACTATAAGTTAAAAAATTTTGATCATTAATATTTGGTAAAATGTATACTCGACAAGGAATTGCATTAAAATTTTCATCAAATTGAGTACATTTCTCCCAATCACCTCCATAGGAATAAGTATGAAAACTAAAATCATTTTTATAAAAGGTATTCCACACTAAAAAACTATTGCCATCATTATGTGGCGGTGATGGATATGAGGGGTCACCAGCAAAAAGCAATCCTTCATCCCAATTTCTTTTACTATTTAACCAATTAGAATCCCTAAGATTCCTAACTTCTTCTATTCCCTCTCGAGCCAAATTAGAAGCTATCAACATACTATGACTTAAACCCTGAGATTGAATATTATAAAAAACTATATTCATAATAGACATTAAACCGACTATTGCTATATATATGGCAACAGTTGATTCTAAAATACTTTGTCCTTTTCGATTATTAAATTTCATTCCATTAAATAATAATTTTTTATTTACGTCATCCTGAACCATGTCATCCTGAGCTCGACTCAGGATCTCAATTCATTCAGGATCTCAATTTATTCATGATCTCGAGATTCCCTGCCTACCGGCAGGCAGGCGGATCAAGCCCGGAATGACAACAAGCATCGCTAACGCTGGGGCAGACCCTCAAGTTCGGAATGACAATAGAATCTCAATTTATTCAAAATCTGTATATTCCTAATCAAAACCTCTTAATAATTTAAAAAATGATTACTGATCATTAAAAGTTGAATTAATTCTACCTGATTGCACATTAACATTAACCGTCCAGCTACCACTTGCTTTTTCGTTAGATAATACTAAATAACACTCTGCATATTTTTTATTATTTACAAACATTGTAGCTTTTGGAAAATGGAAACCAATATCTAAATATCTTAAATTTTGTCCGTCACAAATAATATCTGAAATAAAAATATCATTTTCTAAATATTTTTTTGTGTCTAATAAATCATCTTCTGCTTGATAACCAACTTCCAATTTATCACCATATACTAAATAATAATTTTCATCTTGGTTAAAAAATATACCATACCCATTAGCAGGTATCTCTGTTTTTATTTTTTTACCAGTAAAAGCCATATTTTGTACTGCTCGAATGGAATCCTCAATATCAAAAGCTGTTAATCTAAAATTAATAGATTTTTCCGAATTTTTATAATCTACTAAACCAATAGTAAAAATAATCATAAAAACTGAAATAGCCACCATAACTTCAATCAGAGTAAAACATTTTTGGGATTTAATTTTCATAAAATTCCAGCCAAATCTAAATACCAATTTAAAATTTTATCACCCCATAAAAATACTAACCAGGTAGAAAAAGTTAAAAAAGGACCTAAGGGCAACTTTGCGGATAATTTTTTTAATTTAAAAATCAATAAAACTAGAGCTAAAATTCCTCCAATAATATAGGAAATAAAAATAGCTACTAAAATATTCGGCCAAGCCAAAATTATTCCCATAAAAATTCCAATAAAAATATCTCCACTACCCAGCCATTTGCCTCTTGATAAAAAATATTGAATCCCAAAAAATAAAAAACCAATCCCCGCTCCGATGATAATATTCATTAAATTAAAACCTAAAAATAATTTAAGAATCAAAACACTGGCCGTTCCTAAATACAAAATTAAATCACTAACTAAATAATACCTTAAATCAAATAAAAATATAATGGCTAAAAAAAATGTTACTAGAAGATATAAAATTAACATTGCAAAAGGATTAGTACCTAAATAAAAGCCTCCTCCCATATAA
>JAIOTH010000035.1 GCA_021106915.1 bacterium
TATGAGTTCAATATTAGAAGAAAGTAGGCAGTCTAGTAGTCTTGGAAAATTTAAAATAACTAAAAAGAAAATAATAATTTTAATTAGTATAATTTTGATTTTAGTTTCTATTTTTTATTTTTTTAATAAAGAAGATACAAAAAATACAACTATTTCTCAAAAAGAATGGACAGTCAAAAAAGATAATTTAAAAATTTCTATTGAATCAGACGGTAGAGTTGTAGCGGAAGATGGAGTTGATTTATTTTTTTCAGTTAGTGGTAATAATTTAGAAGTAGAAAAAGTGTTTATCAAAGAAGGAGATAAGATTAAAAAGGGAGATAAAATTGCCACTGTTAAAACAGAATCATTAGAACTTAATGTTCGTACTGCTTATTCTAGTTATCTATCGGCATTAGCTGATTATAATCAAACTATGGATGGAGCAACAGATGAACAGATTGCTGATGCTCAAGGCGATATTACTGCCACAGGAATATTTTTAAAACAAGCTAAAATTGATTTAAAAGAGAATCAAGAAGACTTAAATGATATTGAAGATGAATTTAATAATGAAGATATAAATGATGCTTATGAAAATTTGATAGACACAATAAAAGCAACTAATATAAGTCTCAATAATATTTTAAGAGAATCGGATGAAATAGTAGGAGTAGATAATCAATATTTAAATAATGCTTTTGAAAATAACCTAGGAGCAAAAGATTCATCGTCCTGAAATCAATCAAAAAATAGTTATTCTAGGTCAAGAAATGAATTAGAAAGACTTAATTCTTTAGCCATGTTATTAGATTTCAATAGCTTTTATGATGAAATTGATGAAGCGGCGAAACAAACAACATTAACTTTGGAAGAATTTGAAAATCATTTATACTATATGCAATTAATGCTGGAAGCAACTATTACTTCGGCTGATTTTTCACAAACAAATTTAGATGCTTTTATATCAACAATTAATTTAAATAGAGTATCTGTTAATACTAAAGTTAGCTTTTTAAATACAAAAATTGAAGCTATAGATGATGCTAAGGAAAATTTGATTGATGATAAAATTACAGCTGAAAGAAATCTTAAAAATTCAGAAGCTACTTTAGAAAGCAAAGAATTAAGCCTTGAACAGGCTAAACGTGATTATGATAATTTGATATCTCCTTTAACTGAAGCGGAAAAGGCTTTAGCGCGTTCAAGATTAACCAGTGCTTCAGTCAGTTTGGAAAGAGCTCAAAATGAATTAGACAATGCAACTATCATATCTCCAATTGATGGGGAAGTTGCTAGGCTTAATTATAAAACAGGTGATATTATTCTAGATAATAGTGCTAGCGATCCAGTGGCAGTTATTTTAAATAATGACACATTATTTATTGAAGTATATATTGAAGAAGCTGATATAAATAAAATTAAAATTGGACAATCTGCTTACGTCAGTTTTGATGCTTTAGATGATTTAGAAATAAATGGTGAAGTTAATTTTATTTCACTTACCTCCAAAACAGACAATAATGGAATAGTTACTTATTTAGTTCGAATTATTATAATTGATAAAGGGAATATTCAAATTAGAGAAGGAATGACTGCTTTTGTAGATTTTGTCACTGCTGAAGTCAAAGACGTCTTAATTATTCCAGTTAAAGCAGTTCGGAATATTAATGATGTACCTTCTGTATTAAATGACGTTGGTGAATGGTTGCCAGTTATAACTGGATTTACAGATGGCAAAAGCGTAGAAGTTATACAAGGAATTAATATTGGTGATAAAATAATTTATTAATCTCTCATGAAAGAAAAATTATTAATAAAATTAAGCAACGCCCATAAATCATATTATCTTTCTAATGGTGAAGAGGTTCCTGTTCTTAATGGAATTGACCTTGATATTAAAAAAGGAGAGTTTGTGGCTCTTATGGGAGAATCTGGTTGTGGAAAAACAACTTTATTGAATATTTTAGGATGTCTCCATCCTTTGAGTGATGGAAAATATTTTTTAGACGGGGAAAACATTGGGGAAGTTGAGGATGATTATACTTTAGCTTTTATTAGAAATAAAATGATGGGTTTTATTTTTCAACAATTTAATTTATTTTCTCGCCTTACAGCTTTAAAAAATATCGCTTTGCCAGCTCTTTATGCAGGAGAAGATAAAAGAATTAGAGAAAAGAAAGCTTTAGAGCTTATGAAGAGTGTTAATATTAATGACCGAGCAAAACATAAACCCACGGAACTTTCTGGCGGACAACAGCAACGAGTTTCTATTTGTAGATCTTTAATAAATGATCCTGAAATAATTTTAGCAGATGAACCAACCGGTGCGCTTGATTCAAAATCTGGTATTGAAATAATGAGAATATTTAGTGATTTAAAAAAAAGAAAAAAAACAATTATTATGGTTACTCATACAGCAGAAGTTGCTAAATATGCTGATAGAATAATTTATTTAAAAGATGGAAAAGTAATCGATAATAATTATAAATTAACTTCAAATTATTAATATGAAGCTAGAAATTATAAAAATGGCCTTTGAATCTTTATTAACAAATAAAACTAGAACTTTTTTATCTATGTTAGGAATAATTATTGGTGTTTCTACTGTTATTGCTGTATTTGCTATTGGACAAGGAGCTCAACAAGCAGTAGATGAACAATTTCAAGGTTTATCTGCTAATTCTATCTTAGTTATGCCTATGAGGGGGAAAGGAAGTACTGGCAGTTCAAAATTAAATACTGGAGATTCTAAAGTTATTGTAGAAAATTCTACTTATGTCTCAGAAGCAACAGCTATGATTCAGTCTACTATGGTTGTATCTTTTGAATCTGAAGAAGCATCCTTTGATATATTAGGAATTGAGAGTAATTATTTTGAAATGTCTGGTATTGAAATTAATCAAGGAAGATTATTAATTAACGAAGATATAGAAAACAATGAAAGATATGCAGTCCTAGGGAGTAATATTATTGAAACTTTATTCTTAGGAGAGACGGAAGTTATTGGTAAAAATATTAAAATAAATGGTAAGACAATTGAAGTAATAGGAACAATTGCTGAGACCGGGAGAAGCATTGGTAAAAATTCGTTAGATGATTCTATTTTTTTACCAAATACTACAGCAGAAAAAAGTATTTTGGGTAATAATGGATTCATAATGATATATACATTAGTTGATGAGGTAGATAATATTGAAATTGCATCTAAAGATATTGTAAAAGTTTTAAGAAATGAACATCAATTAAAAGATAGTCAAGAAAATGATTTTAGAATAATGGACGCTGGAGCAATGGTTGGTGCAGCTCAAGAATCAGCAAAACTTATGACTTTTCTTTTAATTTCAGTAGCAGCTATTGTACTTCTTGTTTCTGGCATTGGAATTATGAATGTTATGTTTGTCACAGTAGCAGAGAGAACAAAAGAAATAGGAATATCAAAAGCCATTGGTGGAAAACAGGAAGATATTTTAGGACAATTTTTACTTGAATCTGTAATACTTTCGACGATTGGTGGATTATTAGGAATCGGTCTAGGGTCGTTAATGATTCCAATACTTTCTAAACTTAATGTTATGTCTTTAGCTTTTTCATGGGTAGGTCCTATGATTGGTTTTGGTTTTTCTGTAATTGTGGGGATATTTTTTGGTTTTTATCCAGCTCTAAAAGCTAGTCGCCTTGATCCAGTAGATGCTTTATGAAGTGAATAATATAATATATTATGATTGGTATTAAATATAGACTAAGGGCTATATTTTTTGACCATCTAATTTTCGATGGTCTTTTTTTATTTTAAAAACATATTTAGTTTTAACTACCGTTATGGGTAACCAAAAAAACGCCTTGAATAAAGCGTGTTCTGAAGTAATAATTTATAAATATTTATAATTTAATTTACTTAACTGATTTTTTAATTGAATTTTTATACTAGCTCTACCATTACCACCTTTTAAGTATTTTTCTCTTTTTTCAGCATCTATTTTTTGTAAATAAACTTCATAATATATTAAAATTAATGGTCTTCTGTTTGTAGTAGATTTAACAGATCCGTTTTTGTGTTGAATTATTCTTTTTTCTAAATTTTTACTAAAGCCAGTATAAAGTTTTTTGTCTTTTAAACTGAATAAAATATATACATAATACATAAATAAAAAAATCACTAATAAATAAGCGACCTTTTATGTCCGAGCTAAGCTCGGCACATCTTCACTCATCTCAATTTCTGACGAAATCGAGCTGAGCTTGATGGAGCGGGTAGAGGGAATCGAACCCTCGTATTCAGCTTGGAAGGCTGACGTAATAAGCCACTATACCATACCCGCATATCCCCACTTTCTGAAGAAAGTTGGTGAAAATTTCTAATTTCTAATTTTTAATTTTGAATAGAACTCTAAAAAAAATTTACTCTGAAGAATACAATATCTATTTAATCATATTTTGGTTTTTTGGTCAATCTATTTTTAATATTCTTGACTATATAAAGTAGTTAAAGCGATGGCTAAAGCATCGGCAGCATCATCTTTTTTTGGTCTTTGCTTTAAGTTTAAAGTTATCATAACCATATCTTCAACTTGTTTTTTAGGAGCTCGACCATAAGAAGTAAGAGCTTGTTTGATTTGGAGAGGAGTGAATTCACGGATGGGAACTTTATTTTGACTAAGAGTCATAATAATTACTCCGCGAGCCTGACCAACGCTCATTGCCGTTTTAACATTTTTAGCAAAAAATAATTCTTCGACTCCGCAAACGTCAGGCTGGTATTTTTTAATTAATTGAGTTAGTTCTTTATTAATAATGTTTAATCTTTCTTTAAATTCAGTATCTGGTTTAGTCTCAATACATCCACAAGAAATGAATTGGGGATTTTTTTTATCTTGAGCATTAATTAGACCGTAACCAATTGTTGCTAGTCCAGGATCAATACCCATTATAACTTTGTTTTTAGAATTCAGCATTTGAATAAAAATTATTAATATCATCATTTTCCTCTAAAGCATTGAATAATTTTTCCATTTTTTCAGCTTTAACTTTTACTGTATTTTGAGGAATATATTCTAATTCAGCACTATCTATTTCTACAACATTTTTTATTTTTTCTTGGACGATTTGAAGGTCTTCCATGGCGGTTATTAATCTAATATTTTCACCATTTTTTTCAATATCTTCAGCACCAGAGTCTATAATTTTTAATTCTTGCTCATCATTGATGCTAGTATTTTTTAAGTAAATAACTCCTTTTCTATCAAATTGCCATAAAACAGAGTTACTGGCACCTAGCGAGCCACCATACTTAGAAAGAGTGTGTCTGATTTCAGAAGCAGATCTATTTTTATTGTCAGTAATAATTTCAATGATAATTGCCACGCCATCAGGACCATAACCTTCATAGGTTATTTCTTCCAAGGGTCCACTTTCTCCAGTACCAGAACCTTTAGCTACAGCTCGTTCTATATTATCCTTAGGCATAGAAAGGCTTCGAGCTTTATCCATGGCCATTCTTAATTTGAAGTTCATATTAGGATCAGCTCCATCTCTAGCAGCTATCATTATTATTTTTGCTAATTTTGTAAAAAGATTTGATCTTTTAGAGTCAGCAATAGCCTTTTTATGTTTAGTTGTCGCCCATTTTGAATGTCCAGACATGAGTTTAGCTATTAGCTTATAGTCTTCCTGCTTATCAGTAAGCAGTGGCTATTGGCTAATTTAGATTAATAATTAATATATTAATATCTTAGCAGGAAGTAAGAAAGTAGTAAAATAAAAATGAATAATATTTTGTTTAAAGATATTTTAAGTTGTATAATTATAATATTGATAATTAAATAATTATTTATGAATATAAAGACAATTAAAAAATTTGATAAAGGTAATGTTTTAAAAACTTATCAAAATATGAATAAACAATTTGAACAGATTTTTCAAGAGTTTAAATTAGTTAAATTACCAGCTAATTTTAAGAATATAAATAAAATCTTAGTTTGTGGAATGGGAGGTTCAGCTTTGGGTCCAGATTTAGTAAGAAGTGTTTTTAAAAATAATTTAGTACTGCCATTAATAATTGTTAATGACTATAAATTACCAAAATGGGTAGATGATCAAACTTTGGTAGTTATTTCTAGCTTTTCGGGAAATACAGAAGAAATTATTTCCTGTTATCAGAAAGCTCAGAGAAAAAACTTAAAAATTTTTATAATTGCAGGTGGAGGAAAATTATCTAAATTAGGGGTTTTAAAATTTATTTATGAACCTAAATACAATTATGCTCAGAGCCCACGATTTGCTGTAGGTTATTCAATCGCTATTTTTATAGCTTTATTTAAAAAATTGGGATTATTAAATTTTAGTAGTCAAAAGATTAAATTAGGCATAAACTTTTTTTCTAAGACTAAGAAAGAAGCAGAAAAAATATCTCTAAAAATGAAGGATAAAATTCCAGTATTAATTGCCTCGGAACATTTAGTGGCTAATGTTCATATTTGGCAGAATCAGATTAATGAAACTGGTAAAAATTTTGCTACATATTTTTCTATTCCTGAGATTTGTCATCATCAATTTGAAGGATTGAGTTCTCCAAAAAGTTTAAATAAAAATATTATTTATGTTTTAATAAATTCGGAATTGTATCATCCTCGAAATCAGAAGCGTTATCAAATAATGGAAAAGATATTATTGAAAAAAAAGATTAATTTTATAGATTTGAAAACCAAGGGAAATAATGTTTGGGATCAAAGTATATATATTTTGGGTCTTTCTTCTTATGCGGCTTTTTATTTGGCCTATTATAATCAAATTGATCCCCAGCCTAACCCTTGGGTTGATTATTTAAAACAAGAAATGAAAAAATAGTAGAGCCACAAGGCACTTGCTTGCCTGTAGGTAAGGTTGCGATTTTCTGCTATTATTTGTATTTTTTTTAATTCTGTCTATAATAAAGATAGAAGTAATTTGTTAGGCAATAGACCAATAACTAAAAGTATGATTTATATAGTAATTCCTACTTATAATGAGCGGGAAAATATTGAGAATCTGATCAAAAAAATTTTTAAACAAAATATAGAAGATTTGAAAATTTTAGTAGTGGATGATAATTCACCAGATAAGACTTATGAAATTATTGAGGAGATGAAAAAATTTTATCCAGTGGAGATTATTGTTCGAAAAAAAAAGTTAGGTTTAGGCAGTGCTTATATAAAAGGATTTAAATATGCTTTATCCCAAGGAGCAGAAATGATAATGGAAATGGATGCAGATTTTTCTCACCATCCTTATAAGGTTCCAGAATTAATTCAAGCAGTTAAGGATGGTTATGATGCTAGTTTAGGCTCGCGCTGGGTAAAAGGAGGAGGAGTTATTGGTTGGAATATGCGAAGAAAATTTTCCTCTAAGGCGGCAATGTATTTTTCACAAGCTATTTTAAGACTAAAGACCAAGGATGTGACGAGTGGTTTTCGTTGTTATCATCGGCGAGTTTTTGATAAAATTGATTTAGATAAAATAAAAAGTAATGGTTATGCTTTTCAAGAAGAAATGGTCTATCTCTTAGAGAAGAATGGCTTTAAAATAAAGGAAATTCCTATCACTTTCGTTGATCGACAAAAAGGTAAATCCAAACTGGGTTTCAGGCAAATTGTGATGTTTTTTGTAAATATTTTAAGATTAAAGTTTGGTAGAAAAATATAGTATTAATAGTATAGTTTAACCTGGGATTTTTCAGGTTTTTTTGTTTAACTAGTTATTAGCTACTAAATTTTCATATATTAAATAAATTTTAGTTTACGTTTACTTAAAAAGGCAAGATATAAAATTTATTCTATATTATTATCATATTGCTAAATATTCAACTACTAGCTAGATATTATTTAGCACAGTAAACGAAATTTGTTTGTTAATAAAAATTATAATTTTTTATAATTGAATGAGTGGAAAAAATTATTTAACGGGGTTGACTTTATTATAGCTGTATGGTATAGTTTAATATTAAAAAAAGATAAGGAGGAATTATGAAAAATTTAATAATTTTGATCATTGTGGGGTTGGTTTTGGGAGCTTGTACTGGGGTGCAATATACAAGCCAAGGACGAAGAATCAAGGATCCTACTAATCAATTGATTAAAGTTGGATTTTGGAATACGGGTTAAATCCCGTATTAAGTCACTATTCGGGATAAGTGTCCTGAAGATAAGGGTCCTGAAGGTGATGTTTATTTTAAGGATGTGACGATTAGTACTGGGGGCTTGAAAAGTTGGACCATACATTGTGAACGTGTTTTGATTAGATGGAAAAATCTGAATCGGCATTGAGTGTGTGCATAA
>JAIOTH010000120.1 GCA_021106915.1 bacterium
AAAATTATATTAATTAAGGAAATAAATATTAAAATACTAAATTTTATCCACATAAATTTATGTTAATCTTTTTTAAATAATAAATAAGCTATTGAGGAATTCATAAAAATAATAAACACTGGACCTAACCAAATTAAATAATGCTTATTAATATGAGGCATATACCAAACAAAAAATATGCCAAATATAAATGCAATTCCAGTGCCAATTATTACTAATAATATTCTTTTTTTATCAATACCTTGTACTCTAAAATACTTTAAAAATAACAAATAATATGTATAAATTAATAATAAAACAAAATATAAAGCAAATACTAAATTTAAAAATTTATCTTCCATATAATGTAAACCAAAATTATCAAAATAAGTAGCTATAACTAACTTATCAAATATTATAATATAAAAAATAAATAAGGTTGCCAAATAAAGACAATATTTGATTAATCTTGATGTTTTTTTAATTTTATATGGGAATTCAATAGCAAATAATAAAAAAAATATAAAAATTAAACATGATAATATAAAACTAACTTTTACTATCCATAAAAAACAAAACGCATTAGTAATTATTAAGCTTAATGCTACTCCAATAGACCACAAACTTCCACTTAAACATATTAGAAAAAAATATCTAATAAATTTATCTTTATTTCTATTTCTTAAAAGAATAACTAGACCTAAAACCACATTAATCAAAGCAACGAGTATTAAAATTGAAAATTTGATCCACATAGATTTACCTTATTAGATAATTTATTATTCGTATATAAAATTTGAATTGAGACGCCTCTAGTAATTCCGACGGCTATATTTTTAACTTACTCTTTTGAATTAATTTTGTCAATAGCTTGTATCAAAAAAGTCCCATACCTAATTAAGTATAAGACTTAGCAAAAAATAATTTCAACGAACTGCCGTGACATAAAAAAACCACTTATCACTATCCTCTAATAATACGGCATCAATAATACAACTACAGGTGTCAGGAAGCATCAATAATGAATAATTAACTCCATCTGGAGAACCATAGACATGGTAATAGTTTGCTGCTAAAACTTCACTCCATTCTAAAAATATTTCTCCAGTTTCATTCAAATAAGTAATGTTTAATGATTGTGGCGACTCTAATATGACAGTGATATAACCCTCTTTAACTTCTACATCTTCACCATAAACATGACTAATAGTTAAGCTAACTGTATAAACACCTGGCTCAAGATAAG
Source organism: bacterium (assembly GCA_021106915.1). GTDB lineage: Bacteria > Patescibacteriota > Patescibacteriia > UBA1558 > S5-K13 > JAIOTH01. The sequence goes on from JAIOTH010000120.1 coordinate 1,226, forward strand.
CATGTTCAGGATTTACTTCTGTAGAATTACCTCCATCGCCAAAATCCCAAAATCGAGAATGAGGATAAAAACTCCCTACTGATTGTTCAGTGAATTGAACTGTTAATGGTGGCAATCCCGAAACAACATCTGCTGTAAAATCGGCTACCAATTGTTCCAATACAATGATATGATTATTTCTTATTTTTGTATTTGATCCATAATTATTGCTGACGCTTAAACTAGTAGTATAAATTCCTGATGTATTATAAATATGATCTGGATTATCTAAAGCTGAAGTACCTCCATCACCAAAATCCCAACTACTAGAATAAGAATAACCACTTCCATTTGATTGATTATAAAATTGTACTACTAAAGGAAATTCACCGACTACTGGAGTCGCTGAAAAATCAGCAATTGGTCGATCTGGATTTTCTTGGACATAAACGGTCATATTTCCATCCATAAAAAAATTATCAATTGGAAATGTTGATTGATTAACAACAGCGTAAAAATCATCATACTCTTGCTGATCAATTAATTCTACTGCTTGACCAAAATCAGCCACGAAAAAGCCAGAATGATAAATACCGCTACTACGATCAATTAATGACCGATCATTCATTTCAAAAGTGGCTGAAGCTATATACATTGGCTGAGCATTTTGGTCTAAAGCATAAACATTATTATCTGGTGGAGCATTTGAATCATACTCCAAATAACGTTTTTCCCAATCATTAGGGTCATTAATGTAATTGCCTCCTAATCTCCAAAATGTCTGACGAATTGTATTACCATGAGGATACTCATCTTCAACTGGAATACCTAAGGTTTCCCAACCCTGATGATTCATATAATAATCCCAAAAACCTTCTTTAAGAATATGAGCTTGGCGGGTATACCAATAATCGTCATAGTAAATAATAGCTGTATGTGGATGATAATAACCATTATCAAGATTAAAAAAATCTTGAATCCACATTCCATTTAAATCATGCACAAATTTTGAACCGCCATTACCATTTTCATCTTGATTATCATGTGGATCTCCCAGATTATGACCTTGATCGATCATATAGTTATACTTACTTAAGAAGATTTGAGAAGTTCCATCATCACGCCAACCGTCTGAATATCCACCTGGTACAGGCGCAATAAGATAATGATAACCAGTCAAATTATAATTTGAGATAGTTACTCCACTATCATTCAATGGATCATTAATATAATAATCCGTGACAACGCCTTGAGCATTTGTTTGATAACCAATAATTAAAAACCAATGATCTGTATTCGGATAATGATCAGTTTTAGCAATAACTGGATATCTTCTGTCAAGTTCTTCTTTTATTGTGTCGCCTGAACCAGCATCTTTCACAATATTAGATGTATACTCTGCTATTTTCGACCATATAAAACCTGACTGCGATGTATATCCATTATTATTTTGTAACCAGATATTATACGTAGATGGATTAATATCAAAACCAAATGCAGCTATAGTCATAGTTGCAGATGTCATTGTGCAACCATCTGAACCAATAGTGTAAGGACCTGGACCAAGAATATATCCTGACCATAAAGTATCAACCTGACTAAAAAATGGAACATTTAGTATATGAGAAGTTTGAGCCCAAACATTCACATTACTAACCAATAAAACCATGGTCATAATAATGACCAAGAAAACATTCAAAGTTTTCATAATTCCTCCTTTTTGATCTGCCTGTAATTTTTATCTTTTTGATAAAAGCAGATATTTTTTATTATTCCTACAATAACACTAAGCATAAATCCCTGTAAAGCAAGTTATATACAGTTAAAACGACGGCTTTGAAATTGTCGGCTCTATTAATAAAAGCTCTTATACCGCTAATTTAAAGCATTTTGAAGAATTTAAAAAGCCATCTGCTGTTTTAGCGATGGCTCTAAAAATTATTAGCTTTAATGATGTTAAAAAGTAAATGGGTAAAACTACAAAAAAACCAAAATTTTTCATACCAATAGCTTTCTGAAATATAAATAAAGTCTTATTTATTTTCTATTTTAACTTAACTTTTTCAAATTCTAACGATGATAATATATTTTTAGTTACTTGTTCATGATAAAAATAATCTGGATCATTTTCTTTTGGAGCAACATTATAACTATAAATCAACAGTCCTTTAGCTGTTGGAATGTAAGATTGAAAATTACTACTATCTCCTCCCCAATAACTAGCTTGATAGATCT
>JAIOTH010000034.1 GCA_021106915.1 bacterium
AATCCGAGCATGCCCACCATTTGGATTAGTAGTTAGAGTGCGGAACTTGTCCCGTCGGATGACGGGATTGACATTGTAGAGGTCCCCGGTTCAAATCCAGGTACACTCACCAGTAGTATTTTTTTGGGTGCGTAGCTCAGGGGTTAGAGCGCGACTCTTATAAAGTCGAGGTCGGTGGTTCAAAACCACCCGCACCTACCAAGTAAATAAAATATATGAAAAGCGATTATTATGTTTATGCTATGGTAAGCATTGCTGATGGTAGAATATATGTTGGAATTTCTAGTAACATTAAAGTTAGGTTAAAATATCATAATTCAGGTAATGTTTTTTCTACAAAAGGATATAGACCATGGAAATTATTTTATCAAGAGTTTGTTGGTAATAGAATAGATGCTAGAAAAAGAGAAAAGTATCTAAAGTCCGGCTACGGAAAGGAATTTTTAAAATCAATTATTGCAAATTTATAATTTAGTTACTTTATCTTATTGTTTATTTTTATCTGTTAAAAAGAGAGTGACTCTTACCTGCCTGCCGGCAGGCAGGTAAAGTCGAGGTCGATGATTCAAGTCTATCTAGACGCACCATTCTACGCTTTCATTTTATTCAAGCTTCGAATGGCACGCCATTTTAAAAAATCAGGCCAGAGGGCTTGTTTTTTATTTGTAATGTGTTGTAATAATTAATCTTCTTAATGTGAGAAGAAAAAAAAGATAATGAAAAAGATTCATGGAGGAATCATGTTAAATCAAAGAGATTTTGAAACGCTCCAGTTACTACTGGACAAAATGGATGTCGGAGAACATATTACTCTCCCTGGTAGAAAAGGGTGGTTTTATGAATACACAAAAAGAGAAGAAGGATTTGATGTAAAAGTCTACAATCCAACAAAAGATGGTAAAAATGAAATGTTTTTTACTATCGATACCAGTGGTAATCTTTATGGTGCTCCGGAAGTTATTCAGGAAACAACACTTGGTATTCCTTGCAAAAATGTCGGCGTTAATATTGATGGAAATGTAATCGGAGCTTTAGTAGTCGGAGCTTCTGGAAAAATTGACGAAAGATTTTCCTGGACAAACGTTGTTCTCATGAAAAATTTATCTCTTTCCATCTCGGAAGAAGGTGAATTATTAATCGACAGCAAAAGCAAAGGTTTTTTACGTCTTTTGTTTTTACCTGACAAAAATCGGATGAAAGGTTATGTGGGAGTATTTACCCCTACGCAACCGAAACAAGTAAAAATAATTGAAATGGAAGATTTGCTTTTAGAGCAACTTCTGAAATAATTTTTCTGGATAAGTTTATAAGCGACTTTTTATTGTTGAGAGTCGCTTATTTTTTTTAAAAAGTTTCGAAATAGATATTTATTTTAGAAAATAAAGCTTTTATCATAATTACCATAAACTAAAAAGCTAGTCCATGTAACATTTATCCCTATTTTCTCGTCTTATTATATACTAATGATACGAATAAATGATGCTAATATACAAATATTAGAAATAATAGGTATTTATTAGTATAGTTAGTATATTAGTAAAGTTATATTTGTATATGGAAAATTATACTAAACAAACATTTAGAGTATTTTGGAATCACATCAAGCGATATAAAATCGCGGGATTTTTTATTGTATTTTCAATCATGATCGGTGCTATCACTAATATGTTAGGACCAATCGTGTATAAAAGATTTTTTGATATTCTAACTTCTAATAATGGAGTTAATGTAGATATTCATGATTTGACACAGATTTTGCTCAAGATATTGGCAATTTATTTAATTGGTTGGTTATTTTGGCGAATTGCTACTTTCGTGAATAGTTATTTTCAAACTAGAATAATGGCGGATTTATCTAATACTTGTTTTAATTATTTACACAGACATTCAGTCAATTTTTTTAATAATAATTTTGTAGGTTCTTTAGTGAAAAGAGTCAATCGTTTTTCACGAGCCTTTGAAGGAATTGCCGATGCTATAACTTGGGAATTACTTCCTTTGGTAATTAGTGTTAGTGCAATAGTTATTGTTTTGTCGTTTCGTAGTTTAATTTTAGGTTTAGTGATTTTGGTTTGGGTTATTATGTATTGTATTTCTAATTATATTTTTAGTCTTTATAAATTGAAATATGATTTACAGAGAAGTGCTTTAAATTCAAAAGTGACAGGAGTTCTAGCAGATACAATTACTAACCATTCTAATATTAAATTATTTACTGGTCATCGTAGAGAAGAAAATTTGTTTATGAAGGTTACTAATGAATTACAAAAGCTTCGTCGTTTTTGTTGGGATTTGGGAAATAAATTTGAAGCAGTTCAAGTTTTATTGATGATTTTTTTAGAAATTGGCATATTTTATATTGCTTTGAAATTATGGCAAAAACAAATTCTTAGCATTGGTGATTTTGTTTTAATTCAAGCCTACTTAATAACTATTTTTCAGCAATTATGGCATTTTGGTCGAGTAATTAGGCATTATTATGAACATATGGCTGATGCTAAGGAAATGACCGAAATTTTAGAGACTCCTCATGAAATTCAAGATGTTCGTAATGCTCAAAAGTTGGAGGTTAAAAAAGGAGAAATAGAATTTAAAGATGTAATTTTTTCCTATCATCAAACTAGAAGAATATTTTCTAAATTAAATTTAACAATAAAGCCTCAAGAAAAAATTGCTTTAGTTGGTCCATCTGGTTCTGGTAAAACTAGCTTTGTTAATTTATTGCTTAGAAATTATGATATTGAAAAAGGTCATATTTTAATTGATGATCAAAAGATATCTCATCTTACACAAGAGAGTATTTGGAAAAATATTTCTTTAGTTCCGCAGGATCCAATTTTATTTCATCGAACATTAATAGAAAATATTCGTTATGGTAACACTCGGGCAACTAATCAAGAAGTGGTCAGAGCAGCCAAATTAGCTTATTGTGATGTTTTTATTGATCAATTATCTGAGAAGTATCAAACTTATGTGGGAGAAAGAGGAGTGAAGTTATCGGGTGGAGAGCGACAAAGAATTGCTATTGCCCGAACAATAATTTAAAATTCTCCTATTATTATTCTCGATGAAGCTACTTCAAGTTTAGATTCTAATTCTGAAGAATTGATTCAAGATGGTTTAACTAATTTGATGAAAGATAAAACTGTGATTGTCATTCCTCATCGACTTTCAACAATTATGAAACTGGATCGAATCATTGATTTTGATCAAGGAAAACTAATCAAACAAGGCAGTAATCAAGCATA
>JAIOTH010000046.1 GCA_021106915.1 bacterium
CACTCTTTCCCTACACTACGTTCTTCCGATTGTTGAATAGTAAAAAAAATTATTTATTAGAATAGTTTTTTGGATTTAAATTTTGTTTAACAGGGTCAATAGATAACTAAAAAATAAACAATAAGCTATAAAAACTACTTGATCTAAAACTTCCCCTCCAAAATAGCTTGGTGAATATTTTTCATTAAATCTAAATAAAACTCAATATTATTCAAAGTTGCTAAACGAAAAGCTAAAGGATCACCAATTTTAAATAAATGATACAAATAAGCCTTAGTATATTTTTGTAATTCTAAAATTTGAGAATTGGCATTGATTGCTTGAAAATCCGTTGAAAATTTTCGATTATTAATATTCTCAGTTCGATAAAATTTATTTTTCAATGATGCATTATTAAAAAAATATAAACGCCCATGACGAGCTTCTCGACTAGGAATAACACAATCAAACATATCTACTCCTCTTTTAACAGCCTTAATAATATTATCCGGATAACCAACGCCCATTAAATAACGCGGTTTATTATCTGGCATTTCTAAAACTAAATAATCTAAAACCTTATACATTTCTTCTTTACTCTCACCAACCGCTAAACCTCCAATAGCATAACCATTAAAATCTATTTTTAATAGACTCTCTAAACTTCTTAATCTTAAATTTTTATTAAGACCTCCTTGAATAATTCCAAAAAGTAAATTTTTATTTTGGGGGTCTAATTTTTGTTTAGCTTGTTTACATTTTTTAGCCCATAAAATAGTTAAATCCAAAGCATTTTCTAAGTCTTTGGATTTTGATTTAGAATCTAAACAAACGTCTAAGACCATTTGAATGTCTGAATTTAAAACTGATTGAATTTTCATCACCTTTTGAGGTGTAAATAAATGTTTTGATCCATCATAAGTAGATTGAAATTCTACTCCTTTTTTAGTTAATTTTCTAATTTTAGCTAAAGAAAAAACCTGAAAACCACCCGAATCCGTTAAAATAGGACCTGGATAATTCATAAAATTTTGTAAACCCTTAAACTTAGAAATAATTTTTAATCCTGGTCGAAGGTAAAGATGATAAGTATTTGATAAAATAATTTCTGGATTTAATTTCCGAAGATCCTCAAAACCTAAAGTTTTTATAACTCCTCGAGTAGCAATCGGCATAAAAAATGGGGTTTTTATTTTCCCTGATTTAGTTTTTAAAACACCGGCTCGCGCCCGTGATTTTATAGATTTTTTATTTATTTTGAACATTTTTATACTAATGATACGAATTATATGATACTAATATACTAATGATACGAATTATATGATACTAATATACTAATGATACGAATTATATGATACTAATATACTAATGATACTTTTGAGAATTGTCATTCCGGGCTTGATCCGCCTGCCTGCCGGTAGGCAGGGAATCTTGAAATCCTGAATAAATTAAGATCCTGAGTCAAGCTCAGGATGACATCTTCAGGATGACATTATTATTCCATGATGAAATTGATATTACATACATATCTTATTCTAAACTATCTAAATCATCTAAATCTGTAACCTTACTCTTTCCAGTAGCTTTTTCGTCTTCACTTAAATCTGTAGTTAAGTAACTATTAGTAATAATTATTTTACCCTTTGAATAATCGTCTTCAGCTTTCAAAGTAATCATATTATTTAGAGTAGCCACTTTATCAACTTGAGTTTGATCAGCTGTTAATAAAACATTAAACTTAGCCACGGTTTCTTTATTTTTTTCTAAACTATCAACGTGCCAAACTATTTCTTTAGTGTCATTATTAAAAACTAAATCTTGTCCCTCTAAAACAACTCCTTCGCCCCATTCTACTGCTGGTGGTAAAATAGTTCTAATATAGATATCTTTCAAATTATTTAAAATTGGTTTTACTTTCCAAATAATCTGATAACTAGTAGTTTCACCAACTATTGGTGGTAATGGTCCTGAGCCTATTTCTTCCCCTGACTCACTATAATAACGAGCATAAGTTGTGAAATCAATCAAACCATTAATTTTATTAATAAGAATATTAGAGTCAATAAATTTTTCATCTTCTTTTAAATTGCTATTCCGCAATTCTACTCTAGAATTAACAACATGGTTATCTTTATCAATATACTCCTCAGAAAATTCTTTAACCTTAATACTAAAATAAATTTTGCCTTCTTGTTTTGGTTCTAATTTATCTAAAGAAGGTATAGTTCTTTTATCCCATAATATTGAAAATTCAGCTTGATCCAAAAAACCAGTAAAATCATCCTCTAAAGTATCCCAATCTAAATATTCTGATTCCATAAAAACTTTAATGGAAACATCTTCTAAAATCTCATCTGTATTATTTTTATAATAAATTTCATATTCTAATTCATTAGCCCAATCAATAGCTAAATCTTGATGATCATTATTAATGGAAATTTTTAAACTAGCTGTAACATTTGAAAGACCAATATCTTTAATCACTGTTGAATAAGTACGCCAATTAGGATTTTCTTCACCAACCAAAGGAATTTCAATAGCTAAAGATTTAATTTCCAAAATAGCTCCTATACTTGAAGAAGAAACTTTTTCTAAATCAAAAAATCCTATTATTTTCAAAATTCCTTCCTCTTCTGATTTAATTTTGTTAATCGACCAAGTATCATTAAGTAAAAATTTAGCATCACCTTCACTTTCTAAAATAGTAAAATTATCTGGATAGTCCATCTTAATCCTAAAATTATCTAAAGGCCCTTTAGTTATATTTTTATACCTAACATTATAAGTGACTCGGTTATTATTTCCTATTTTATCAGGAGCTTCTAAAAAAAACTCCATTAACTTTTCAACAACCTTTATTTTTTTATCAGCTACTGCCTCAAAATTTGAACTAAAATTAGCTGGCTCATAAGATAAAACTGCTTCTAAGTCTAATTCCTGATCAACTTCTCCAATTACCTGTGATTCAATTTCAATTTTACCAGTTTCACCAGGTTTTAAATCTTCTAAATTCCAAACACCTAAAGACAAAGTTGAAGCATAAGGATTAGAAGTTATAAAATGAAAACCATCTGGATAATTTACTCGTAACTCTAAATTTTTAATTTTTACACTTTCTCGATTTTGATACTTAATAACATATTTATAACCCTGACCAGAAACTATTTCTTCATCTCCAGAAATTTCTACTAAAACGCCAGTCTCTGAAAATTCCTTATTATCAAAAAACATCCAACCTAAAATACTAGCTCCTAAAATCAAAATCAAAAAAATTATTGTTAAAACTATTGTTATGTTTTTACGAGAAGGTTTTCTCTTAAAAGAATTTCCTTTATTTTTATTAGTCCAAATAGAAGCTATATCCTCTGTAAAATTAACCCGATCCGAATCTGATCCTCGCACACTTTTAATTTTTTTCTTATTTGGAATTCGAGGCTTGATTTCAGTATCAATAATATTATCATTCCTGTCTAACTTTTTAATATTTACTCCCAAGCCTAAATTAGGTTTTGATTCTGATAAATCTAAAATATTTTTTTTTAATTTCTTTTTGTTTTTCATATATTAATAATCCTTCAAGTTTAGCTCGATACTAATTCATAATCCTAATTATTGATATTTAAAATTTACTTCTTTTTCTAAAATCGACTCAAAACAAGAAGCAAAATAATTATTTATCATTAAAAAATCTTTATCTTTCAATTTTAATTTTAACATCAATTCTCTATTTTTTAAATAGTCGTTTTCCAGCATTAATTTTAACAACTTAACCAACAAAACTGGCAAATCTATTTCCTGAGGCCTAAAACCAGTTTTTTTCAAAAGGTCAGCATAATAAGCTAATTTTAAATTCCTTTTTTGAATAATATTTAAATCCTTGGAATTTAAATCATTAAAAAATAAAGAAGTATTTTGATAAATTTCTTTTTCTGAAAAATTTGGAAAAATAATATTAATCAAAATTTTAACCACTTGGTTAAAAATAATAAAAATTTTATAATCAACAAAAAAATTTCGAGCCTTAATAACTTTAACCTGAACTATTTTGTTAAATTCTTTATTAGTAGCCAACATTAAAAAAACTTCATTACCTGGTAATAAAAATCCTGATAATTTACTACTTGAAGCTCGAACTGATTTAGAAAAAGCCCTAATTAAACCTTTTTCTAGAGTTAAAATATAATAAAATCGATCCTTATCTTTATAGTCTTGAGAACTTAATATTATAACTCGCACATTAATTTCCATTTTTTAAATATTAAACCTTAACTAAGGCAATCTTAACACTATATTCGTTAACCTTTAATTCTTTTTCTATAAGACAATCCTCTACTTCGCCTTGCTTTAAATGATCAGCTAAAACGCTATTTTTTAATTCTCTAGTATTATTTTCATCTTTAATTAGAGCTAATAAATCATAATGTTCGCTGGTATAATAAATATCAACTTTATCTTGAATAGTTAATTGGGCCTTCTTACGAAGAGCATTAATATTTCTAATTAACTCTCTCAAATCACCTTCCTTTTTTAATTCCAAATTTATTTCTGTATCTAATTTAACAGTATCTTTTCCTAATTTTTTGTTAAACTCAACTGTTTTAATATTAACTTCTTCGGCAATAATTTGCTCAAATTCATCATTTAAAGCTTTTTCATTAAAACGATATTCTATACCTGCCAAAGGTTGTCTAACTTTTATTCCAGCTTGATCTCTCAAATTATGAGATTTCTCTACAACTTTACGAGCTGTTTCCATGTCCTCCAATAATTTAATTTCTTCCCTGGTTAATTCTTCTGCTTTTGGCCAAGCAACTAAATGAACTGATTTTTCCTGACCATGCATTTCTTGGTATAAATTCTCTGCCAAAAATGGCATAAAAGGAGCAATTAACTTACTAAACTCCAAAATAATATAATACAAAGTTTTAATTCCTAATTTGTCACTATTTTTAAATCTATCTCGAGAACGACGCACATACCAAGTTGATAATTCTAAAATAAATTCTCCAATGGAATCAAGAGATTTCTTCACTTCATATTTATCTAAATTACTAGTGACATTTTTATTTAATTCTTTTAGTTTAGCTAAAATCCATTTATCTAATAAATGTTCTATTTCTTCAGGATCAAAATTGACATCATCCTCTTGAGCATACATTTTATAAAAATGAACGACATTATTTAAGGTTGAAATATATCGATAATGAACACTTGCTAAATCTTTTTCTGAAAAACATAAATCACCAGCTTTAACAATTGGTGAGGAAAGTAAATAATACCTCAAAGTATCTGCTGAATATTTATAAATCATTTCTGCTGGATCTGGATAATTTTTTAACCTCTTAGACATTTTTTTACCATCCTCAGCTAAAGCCATACCATTTACTACTACATTTTTAAAAGCTGGTTTATCAAATAAGGCCGTAGATAAAACTAATAAAGTATAAAACCAACCTCTAGTTTGATCCTGTCCTTCCGCAATAAAATCAGCCGGAAAATTATTTTCAAACCATTCCTTATTTTCAAAAGGATAATGAACTGAAGCATAAGGCATGGCTCCTGATTCAAACCAACAATCTAAAACATCTGGTATGCGTTTCATTTCCTGATTACATTTTTTACATTTAATAGTAACTTTATCTACATTTTGCTTATGTAAATCAAAAGCTTGTCCATTAGAATCAAGACAAAAAGTCTCTATATTATTATGCTCCAACTGCTCGCTAGCAAAAAAATCACTTAATGAAACATTATAAAGAAATTTAGATATAGAACCATTAATGCCACCATGACTTACAAGCAAAACAGTCTGACCCTTATAATTTTCAAAAACTTTTTTTATAAATTTTCTAACTCTTTCCGCTATCTCTGCTCTAGTTTCTCCTGTTTTACCTAATCTGAATTTAAACTTCTCCTCTAATGAAGTAATTTTTTTATATTCTTGATAATTAGAATCCTTCAATATTTCCTCTCTTGGTAAATCCTCCCATTCTCCATGATCATATTCAATAATTAAATCATCATAAACAATATCAACATTTAATTTATCGTTTAATATTTCTGCTGTTTGTTTAGTTCTTAAAGTTGGTGAAGATATAATGACATCAACCTGATCATTTATTTTTTTAGCTATCTTTTTAACTTCTTCTCGTCCTTTTTCTGTCAATGGAAATTTATCTATTGTACGAGATTTTATATTTAACACATTCTTTTCACTTTCACCATGCCTAACAAAAATTATTTTAGTTAATGGCTGAGTAGCATTCTTTTGTAAATCACTAATAGAACCAATTACTTTAATTTCACCACAATCACATTTCCAAATCGGTAATACTGAACCCCAATATCTTTGTCTAGAAATTGACCAATCTCGAGCGCCTTCTAACCACTTACCCATCCGACCATCTTTAAAATTATTAGGAACCCAATTTACTTTCTGATTATTGGCAATTATTTGATCTTTAATAGCTATCACTTTTACAAACCAAGATTTAGTAGCATAATTTAATAAAGGAGCATCACAACGCCAACAATGAGGATAAGAATGCTCATATTTTTTCTTCTCAAAAAGTAAATCTTTTTTAGCTAAATATTTAATAATCTCAACATCAGTTTTTTGAGCATCTTCTTTGGGTTTCACTTCCATTTTCTCAAATTCCTTCATCTCTTCCGTGAAACGACCATTAGCATACACATGCTGAACAAATGGTAAATTATTTTTTTTTCCTAAATTCATATCATCTTCACCAAAAGCTGGAGCAATATGTACAATTCCAGTTCCATCTTCAATAGTTACAAAATCAGCATTATATATTTTCCAACCATTTTTTATATTTTCTAATTCTTCATTACTGGAATAAAAATTAAATAATGGTTTATATTTTTGACCAATTAATTTTGAACCTTTAAATTCTTCTATTATCTCTGGACATTGGACAGCTTCTTCTCCTTCTTTTTTTACATGTGCATAAACCAAATCACAAGCTAACTTTAAACTATCAGTATCCGGTCTATCATATAAACTTTCAAAAATTTCTTTAGAAAGAATAATATTAATATAATTTAATTCCCCTGTACTTTGTCTTTTAATAGCGTCTAAAACTTTTACCTTTACATAATCCATTTTTTTACCAACAGCCAAAGCTACATTTCCTGGCAAAGTCCAAGGAGTAGTTGTCCAAGCTAAAACAAAAGTTCCCGGCTCGCTAATTAATTCAAACTTAGCCGTAACAGATAAATCTTTGACATTTTTATAACCTAAGCCTACTTCAAAATTAGATAAAGTTGTTTCACAATGTGGACAAATATGCATTGATTTATAACCCTCATATATTAATCCTTTTTCCCATAACGACTTAAAAACCCACCAAACAGATTCCATATATTCGGGATCCATAGTCTTATAATCATCTTCCATATCCACCCAGCGACCAATCATTGGAATAAATTTTTTCCATTCGTCAGCATATTTCATAACAGAATTTTGACAAGATTCATTAAACTTATCAATGCCTACTTTATCCTCAATCTCATCTTTAGACTTAATATTTAAATCTTTTTCCACTAAACTCTCTACTGGCAAACCATGACAATCCCAACCCCATTTTCTTTTAACGGAATATCCTTGCATAGTTTTATAACGCGGAAAAATATCTTTTAACAAAGAAGCTACAATATGCCCATAATGAGGTAAACCAGTAGCAAAAGGAGGTCCATCGTAAAAAGAATATTCTCCTTCAGGACTATTTTTTTTAAAAGATTTCTCAAAAATTTGATTATCCTGCCAAAATTTTAAAATTTCTTGTTCTTTTTGAAACAGTTTTGATTCTTGATTATTTTTTATTTTTTTATCCATAATAAAAATTATTTACTAATAACTGATAGCTAATAACTAACCTAAATACATTTAACACTAAAACTAGCAATAAATCAAATCATTAAAATTAAAATAATAATGATCTA
>JAIOTH010000056.1 GCA_021106915.1 bacterium
AAAAAGATGAACTGGTTCTTTAGCCCTCAAAAAATTTAACATTGGATCATACTGACCCTTTTTTTCCAAAAGTCCCCTAATAATACCAAAAATATCCATTTTTTCTTTTGGAAATTCAATTCCCAATACTTTTCTCATTTAGTCCTCCTGAACTTTTGCTATTTGCTAATAAAAAAATTACTCACTTATTTTAAAAAATCCATTACCTTTTTCCTTAAATTCTTTAATTACAAAATATTTTTTTTCATAAGAAAATTTTATAATATCTTCTAAATAAAAATTCATTAATAAAGAAGCAACTCTAGCTTCTGGGATATAGCCAGCTGTGAATTTAAGTTCGGAAATTTCTTCCTTATTGCTACTAGCAGTAAGAGCGGCTCTTTTCTTTTGACCAAACAATTTTCCATTTTCACTGTAAGCAATTGAAACTTGACAATGATTTTTTAAAATAAGCTTTGTTAATAATTTTATTAACAATTCTTTTTGAATTAATTTCATAATTCCTCCTTTATTAATATTAAAACGTAGCACATTTAGATAATAAGTCAATAACATAGACATTAATTAAATATACCATTAAGATGAACAAGCTTACTTAAATGTGATACAATGATTTTATGAGACAATATACTCTTTATTTTTTAATTAAGAAAAACCAAATTCTTTTAGCTATAAAAAAGAGAGATTTTGGTGTAGATAAATGGAATAGATGATAAAAAATTAAAAAAAAATTTTTATCTCAGTAAAAATGGAAATAAAGTAAAAAAAATTGACATAAAAAAATATATGAATTTAATAAAAATTGAAAGCAAAGATAACCCCAAAATAAAACATTTGCGGAAATTAAAAAATAAAAAATATCGAGATGAGTACTCTGAATTTTTAATAGAAAATTTTATCACTATTAAAGATGCTTTTCAGGCTGGTTATAAATTTAAACAAATTTTTATTACTGCTGAATTTTTAGAAAAAAATGAATCTAAAATTAAAAAATTTTTAAATAAAGAATGTTATCTAATTAATAAGCAAATTAACGAATCTTTTTCTAATTTAGATACTGCTTCTGGTATTTGTGCTGTTTATGATAAACTTGATAGTAAAATTAACTTTAAAAAACCAATTATTTACTTAAATAATATTAATAATCCCGGAAATTTAGGTACAATTTTAAGATCAGCCTTAGCTTTTGACTTAAAAAACGTAATTTTAGATGAAAACTGTGTAGATTTATATAATTATAAAGTAATTAATGCTTCTAAAGATGCTATTTTTAAACTAAATATTCAAATTGATCAAAATTTAGAACTTTTAAAGCAAATCAAAGAAAAAATGTCTATTTTTTCAACTAGGTTAGAAAAATCCAATGCTCTTAATATTTTAAAAAAAGAAAAAGTATTTTGTTTAGTTTTAGGAAGTGAATCTCATGGAGTTAGTCTAGAAATTCAAAATTTATCAGATGATTTTATTAAAATTAATATGGGAAACGAAATTGAATCCTTAAATGTTTCTGGAGCAGCAGCGATAATTTTCAATCAAATATATAATAAATAAATTTATGTTAGACATAAAAATTATTAGCATTGGCAAAATTAAAAAAAAATATTTTAATGATGCTCTTCAAGAATATTTAAAAAGACTTAGTCCTTACGCCAGAATAAAATTTATAGATTTAAAGGCAGAGTCTTTTAATAATTCTAATAAAAAAATAATTCTAGAAATTGAAAGTGAGAGAATTATTAAATTCTTAGAAAAAGATAATAGTAATGAAATATTTTTACTTCACGAAAGAGGAAAAGAATATGATTCTTTGAAATTTGCTAGTCTTTTAAATAAAAATCAAAAAATAACTTTAGTAATTGGAGGATCATTAGGATTCTCTGATAAATTACTGTCAAAATATTCTCAAATATCACTTTCTAAATTAACTTTTCTTCACGAAATGGTTCAAATTATTCTTTTAGAACAAATTTATCGAGCCATTACTATTATTAAAAAAAAGGATTATCATCATTAAATGCTTTACAATTTATAAATATAATTATAATATAAAAATAATAAAAAATTGATTATCAATTTTTTAAAAAACTAAGGAGGAATCATGAAAAAGTTTTTTTTATTTTTGTTATTCTTATTCATATGCACATTTATAAGTGCCACAGAATTGAGAATAGAGGTTTTGGGAGCAGAAAATACCATTTGGTGTGACAATGTTGTAGAGGGAGAAACTGTTTTGGATATAATAGAGGAAACTAATCTTCCTTTTGAACTGAATTATTATCCAGAATATAATTCTAGTTACCTTCGTTCTTTAGCTGAACATACAGCTCAAGGAATTAGTGGTTGGCAGTATTTTGATAACTGGCAATTAGCTAATGTCGGTGTAGATCAGTATTTATTAGAAGAAAATAGCAATATTCTTCTGATTTACAGCCCTGACTTTACAATAGTTGATTCGTTAACGCTTATTAAAATTGACAGTGATAGTCTTGATTTAATTCAAGGAGAAAATTTAGAAATCCAAATTTCTTATTTAACAAATATTGGTTTTATTAATTTGGATATTGATAGTTTAATTTTAAAAGTTAATAATCAGGAAGAAATAATTACTGTTAATAATAATATTATTTCTCGCCCAATGAACGAACCAGGAATATTCGAAATTTATATCAATCAAATTTTAAATGGAGAAGGGGACTTTATTAGAAGTAATCGTTTGTTATTTACGGTTCAACCGTTGACTTCTACAGAAGAAGAATATCAAGGAATAGTTACTGATATATCTTCTTTTCCTAATCCTTTCATTGGAAATAATTGTTGGATTCAATTTTCTATTAAAAATAAAAATACGCCTCTAAATATTGAAATTTATAATATCAGAGGACAAAAGGTGAAAAATATTTTTGTTGGAAAAAAAGGTCCAGGAATTTACAAATTTTCTTGGAATGGTCAGAATAATCAAGGCCGTTTCGTTAGAAATGGAATTTATTTTTTCAAAACCAAAAAAGGCAGACAGATGTCTGTCAAAAAAATATTACTTTTGAAATAAAGTTTGCATTCGGTCCTACTCAGCTGAATGCCCTCCGGTCTCCTTGTATGTAAAAACTACGAGGAGGCCTCTTTTTTTACTTTACTTTTATTTTGAAAGTGCTAAAATGAAATTAATTGAAATTTGCAGATCAGTGAAGTGGGGTGAAATTCCTCCGCAGTCCTAGCTACTGTAACCATAATTTTTATGGAAGCCAGAGCCTGATAAATTTACATATGTCTTTTTCCTAAGGAGAAAAAACGAGTTTTTTAAACCCATAACTCTTCTCTAGGAAGAGTTTTTTTATAAATAAAAATGAAAATATGAAAAATCCTAGTCAAAAAATATTTAAAGAATTAAAAAAAAGAATTATTTTAATTTTAACTTTGATTATACTTCCTGTCTTTATTTTGGCAAATCATAGCAATACTGTTTCTTTTTTAAAAAATCAAAATCAAAACTCTTGGATTACTCAAGCTTTATCAGCAGTTAACGAAAATAACTTAGATTTAAGTTATATTGATGAAAATACTACAGAATTAATGACCGCTAGTAAATATATTTTAGCCTTATCAGCTGTTAATAATCCAGATATTAGCAAAATAAATAAATTATTAGATATTATCAATGATAATTTTGACGGTAATCAACTAGGTTCAGACGAACAATTAAATGATGATTTTTGGGGAATGTTAGCCTTATCTTCAATTAAACAAACTGAAAATTTTACCAGCATTAAAAATTTTATTTTAAATAATCAAAACAGTGATGGTGGTTGGTCTTGGGCAATTTCTGGTAATTCAGATACTAATGATACTGCAGCAGCTATTATGGCTTTATTAGAAACTGATTTAAATAAAGATTCATCTGAAATAATTAACGCTTTAGATTATTTACAAGATGCTCAAAATGATGATGGTGGATTTCCTTATATAAAAGATAGTCAATCTGACGGTAGTTCTACAGCTTGGGTAATTTCAGCTTTAAATAAAGCAAACATTAATCCAGAAACTTGGGAAATCAATTCCAATAATCCAATCTCTTTTTTAGAAAGCTTGGAACAAAGCGATGGATCTTATTTGTGGCTAGCCAGTGATCAAAGCGGAAATATTTTGACTACAGCTTATGCTTTAATCGCTGTATCTGGAAATTCATATCCAATAAATCATATAGATATTGCTAGTAGTGATATTGTTTTAGTTGATTTAAGAATTGAGGGACCAGAAGATACTATTTGTCTAGCTAAAGACTTAGAAGCTACCAATGTTCTAGAATTAATAGAAATAGCTGCTCAAGTTTGTAATTATGAATATATTATTGAAAATACAACTTATGGTCCTTATTTATCATCTATAGCTGGCGTTGATGCTGACGGAATGGATGGTTGGCAATATTGGGTAAATTGGGAAATGCCTGGTCTTGGTGCTAGTGATTTTCAATTAAAAAATGGTGATGAAATTTTATGGGCTTATGGCAGTGCTTTAGGTATAAAACCAACTAAAATAATTTCTGATCATTTAAGTTACGAATTAGATGAAGAATTTGAACTAACTGTTAAATATTTTGAAAGCGGACAAGAAAATATTTTGGCCAATAAAGAAATTCGCATAGGAACTGACTTATATACTAGCGATAGTTCGGGTAAAGTTAAAATTACTATTGACGCTCCTGGAATTCATCAAATTTATGTTTCTAGAGATGATAGTTATATCAGAAGTGATAAATTACATATTAGCATTAGTTCAGATGATCATATTAGTCAATCTGTTAATTTATCTACTAATATTATAAATAGTACTCCTCCAGATCAAATTTCATTTTCAGTTAGTCAATCTAATATTGATTTTGGAGATTTAAATCCAGGAGACAATTCCTATGAAAATATAACCCTAACTAATACAGGAAATACTAATATGTATATAGAGTCTAACATTACTGGAAATAATTTATTTATTGATTCCACTTCATTAAATGATATATTTTGGTTGGACTTTAGTACTCAAATCAATGTTAGTAATTCCGATAACATAAAAGTACAACTTGATATTCCTCAAGATTATAATAGTTCTGGATTAAAAGATGGTGAATTAATTTTCTGGGCTACTGCTCAATAAAATTAATTTTTTTGAACTCAAAAAATAAATTATGATTGTCATTAAAAATATTAAAAAGAAAAAAATATTTTTTATAATTTTGCTTCTTTTTTTACCAATGACTACTCAAGCAGTCGGTATTGCTGTTGAACCAGCTAAATTAAAAATTTATTCTTCGGACAAAGAATATTATTTGAATATTGAAAATATTTCTGCTGAACCAATTACAGTTTTTATTTATTCTGATGATTTTGAAAATAATATAATAATATATCCAGATAATATAAATTTAAGTACTCAACAAAAAACACGTATTAAAATTTATACAAATTTTTCGGAAAATAAAGAAAAAATATTATCTACAAATATATCTTTAGTTTCTAAAGCTTTAAATAAAAAAAGTTTTAATGCTTCTTCTGGAATAAAAATTCCCATCACAATTTATATTGAAAAAACTAATAATTTATTATTCCCAATACTAGGCTCTTTAATTTTAATTTTTTTACTGGCAATTATATTTATTTATATGCCTCATATTCAAAAAAAGGAGAGTTTAAAACAAAAAATTAAAAGAATAGTTTTTAAAAAATCAAAAAATAAAGATAATTTTTGGAATTTTTTAAATCACGATTAAAATTTAATTTCAACTTCCTCTTCTTTTAACTAGGTTTGGAATTTTTTGATTTAAGTAGCTTATCTTGACAATTTTTAGCTATAGTTTATTGTTTTAATATCAATTCTATTTATAATTTTTATGAGTAAAATAAAAAAAATATCAATTATTATATTAATATTACTACTTATATATATTATTTGGCTATTTTTAGGACCCTTGAAAACTATTTATGCTACTGGTCAAGACATTGAAATAAATATTAAATTAATAGAAAAAAATATTAATGCTGATGATTTTTTATCAGCTAATACCTATATTAATCAGACTGAAAATGATATTGTGATTATTAAAAAAAATTTGCAACACTTAAATTTTTTGCAATTCATACCAATGATTAATGAAGAATTTAATAATCTAAAAGAAACATTAGATAACACCAAGTCAATTTGTAATAATTCCAGTGAAATTATAGAATCTTTGTCAAAATATGGTTTAGTCAATAAACAAAGTATTATTTCTAATCTAGCTAAATATAAAAAAGAAATTAAAAATTTAGATCAAGATTTTAATAATTTAATAGAAAAGTCTTTTGTGTGTTTTTAAAATAATTTCCCGGGGAGAATAGCCAAGTTGGATCAAGCGTCAAGCAATCTGGAACTTATGGAGAATCTGGAGAATATACTTTCAACCATACGTCATGAGGTAGGAAATTCCATA
>JAIOTH010000088.1 GCA_021106915.1 bacterium
AGATTCTGAATCAAGTTCAGAATGACAAAAGAGGATATGAACATTTTAATAAAAAAGAAAAATAACTTAATTATTATTAATAAAAAAATATGAATTTACAGCCATTATTCGACAATATTATTGTCAAAAGGATAGAGGAGGAAGAGAAAACAAAAAGCGGGATTGTTTTACCAGACACAATTGATAAGGAAAAACCTCAAAAGGGTGAAGTAATTGCTATTGGTGAAGGTAAAATTACTGATTCTGGTAATAAAATTGATATGCAAGTAAAGGTTGGTGATCAGGTTTTATTTAGAAAATACTCACCAGATGAAATTGAAATGGATGGTGAAGAATATTTAGTAATGACTCAGAGTGATGTGATTGCGATAATTAAATAGTAGTAAATTATAAATAATTAAATAAAAGTAGAGAATAATTGGTATTTTTACTATAAACTACTAACTATAAACTACTAACTAAATATATGGCTAAAGAAATATTATACAGTGAAAATGCTCGGCAAGAAATTAAAAAAGGTGTTGATAAACTTGCTAATGCAGTAAAAGTGACTTTAGGTCCCAAAGGACGAAATGCTGTTCTTGGCTCTGGATTTGGTTCCCCAACTATTACTAAAGATGGAGTGACGGTTGCTAAAGATATTGAATTAGAAGATAAATTTGAAAATATTGGCGCAGAGTTAGTAAAAGAAGTAGCTTCTAAAACAAATGATATTGCTGGTGATGGTACTACTACAGCAACAATTTTAGCTCAAGCAATTATTACCGAAGGTATTAAAAATGTCACTGCTGGTACAAATCCTCTAGAAATTAAATCTGGAATTGAAAAGGGAGTAAAATATCTAGTTGAAAATTTAAAAAACATTTCTAAAAAAATTGATTCTAAAGAAGAGATTGCTCAAGTAGCATCTATTTCAGCTAATGATCCAGAGATTGGTAATATCATTGCTGAAGCCATGGAATCAGTTGGTAAAGATGGTGTAATTACTGTGGAAGAATCTCAAAGTTTCGGAGTAGAAAAAGAAGTTGTCGAAGGAATGCAATTTGATAAAGGTTATGTTTCTCCTTATATGATTACTAATTCGGATAGAATGGAGGCTGAATATGAAGAACCTTATATTTTGTTAACTGATCAAAAAATTTCTTCTCTTAAAGAATTTTTACCTTTATTAGAAAAAATTGCTCAAACTGGTAAAAAAGATTTAGTTATTATTGCTGATGAAGTTGAAGGCGAAGCTTTAGCTACCTTAGTAGTTAATAAATTAAAAGGAACTTTTAATGCTTTAGCTGTAAAAGCTCCAGGATTTGGTGATCGAAAAAAAGAAATGTTAGAAGATATTGCCATTTTAACTGGCGCTAAGGTTATTTCTGAAGAGATTGGTCTTAAATTAGAAAATGCGGATATTGATATGTTAGGTCAAGCTCGAAAAGTTGTAGCTACTAAAGAAAATACAACTATTATTGAGGGTAAGGGAGATAAAGAAGTTTTAGCAGAGAGAATTAATCATCTTAAAAAAATGATTGATCAGGCTGATTCAGATTTTGATAAAGAAAAATTTCAAGAAAGATTGGCTAAATTATCTGGTGGAGTAGCAGTTATTAAAGTTGGAGCTGCTACGGAAACAGAAATGAAAGAAAAGAAGCATCGAATAGATGACGCCTTAGCTGCTACTAAAGCTGCCGTTGAAGAAGGTATTGTAGTTGGTGGAGGAGTAGCTTTATTAAGGGTGGCTATTGGTTTGGACAAAGTTGAGGTTGAAGGTGAAGAGAAAATAGGTATTGATATATTAAAAAAGGCAATTGGAGTTCCAATTATGCAAATTGCGGAAAATGCCGGTAAAGATGGTTCAATAATTGCTGAGAAAGTAAGAGTTAATGAAGATATTAATTTTGGTTATAATGCTAGAACAGATAAGTTTGAAGATTTGGTAAAATCTGGCGTAGTTGATCCTACTAAAGTTGTTCGTTCTGCTTTACAAAACGCAGCTTCAATTGGTGCTATGTTTTTAACCACAGAAACCGTTGTAGCTGAAGTTCCTAAGAAAGATGGTGGCGCTCCAATGATGCCTCCAATGGGTGGTATGGGAATGCCGGGAATGATGTAAGGAATAGTTAAAAGTTGCAAGTTAAAAAGTTGAAAGTAAAAAATTATAGATATAAATCCCTCACTTTTTGAAAAGTGAGGGATGAAGAAAAGCGTTCTTTGAAAAGAGAACGTTTTTTTATTTTAAATTGTAAATTGATGCTAAATAATTTATAATTAAGTTAGTTATTAATAATTTTATAATATGTCTAGTGATAAACAAGACAATGGTTTTGTGATAGAAAATAAGTTTAGTTCTGGAAAATCAGAACGAAGTATAGACGAGTTGGCAGGCATTGAGTCTCTTGCTGGTAATCATTCAGTTTCAGAATCAAATGGTTTAAATGCTAAAGAATTAAGGGATAATATTTTAAGATTGTCTGGTAAAGAAGATATTTCCAAATTAGACAAAAAAGAATTATTATTTTGGTATGTAAAAATTTCTAGATGGCCAGTATTATTTTTAGTTTTATTTAATATAATAATTATTACTACAAACAATTATTTATTAAGTTTATTAAAGATGCCAATTGAAATTTTAGTTTTTATTATTTTGAGTTATTTTGTTATTAATAAAAAACATAAGTCTCCAAAAATTACGGGGATAAGTGTAGCTTTTGTTGGTTTTGAAGCAGGAATTTTAATTGCAATTTTTAAATTTTTTTGGCATAGGGAATTATGGAATGTTTTTAATTTTTCAGTAGAAGCGATATTTTTAACTTTAATAGCTTTGGTAACTGGCGTTATAGCTGGAAAAATTTTTTATAATGAAGATCGAGCTTAGCTTGATTAATTCAATGAGAATAAGTTTTTTATTAATTAAATAATTTAATTTTATGACTGAAAGTTAAAAAGTAATAGAAAAAATTTTTGAGAAAGCAAAGACTAATAATGGCTTAGCAGCTTTAAGCTATATGTGGATTTTATGTATTATTCCCTTATTAGCGAGTAAGGATGAATTTGTAAAATTTCATGCTCGTCAGGGATTTGTTTTGTTTATTTTTGAAGTCTTATTAGTTTTAGTAGCATGGATACCAATAATTGGTTGGTTATTAGTTGTGCTAGTAATTATTGTTTCTGTCTTAGGAATTAAAGCAGCTCTAGAGGGACGTAAATGGGAAATTCCTTATGTTTATGAATGGTCAAAAAAGGTTAAGATATAATAAATAGCTATCAGTGCTCAGTTATCAGCTTTTAGGAAATAGTTGATGGTTAATCGCTGAAAATTATAAACTAATTTATGAAAAGAACAAAAATCGTCGCTACAATTGGTCCGTCTAGCTCGGATTATAAAAGTATTTTGAAAATGACTAAAGCCGGTATGGATGTTTGCCGACTTAATTTTTCACACAATTCACATCAGTCTCATCTGGATTTAATTAAGAATATTAAAAAAGTTCGTCAAGAATTAAATGTTCCTTTAACTATTTTACAGGATTTACAAGGTCCTAAATTAAGAGTGGCTGATGTAGGTGATGGTGGAATTAGAATTGAAAAAGGTGAGGAAATAGTTTTGGTGGATAAAAAGATTATTAATTATAATCTTTTAGTAGGATCTAGAAATAAAATTATTCCAGTTGATTTTGATATTAGTCATATGATTAAGATTAATAGTCGAATTTTGATTCATGACGGTTTAATAGAATTGAAGGTAAGTAAGATAGATAAAAATTTAGTGTGGTGTAAAGTATATACTCCAGGTATTATTTTTTCTCATAAAGGGGTAAATATTCCGGGAGCTAAAATTACGAATAATATTTTAACTAAAAAAGATAAAGAAGATTTGAAATTTGGTCTTCGGCAAAAAGTAGACTGGATTGCTTTATCTTTTGTGAGAGATCCTGCTGATATTAAGAATTTAAAAAAATTAATTAAAAAATATGATCCTAAATCTAAAGTTAAGATCATGGCTAAAATTGAAAGACCAGAAGCAGTTAAAAAGATAAATAAAATTATAAATGAGGTAGATGGTATTATGATTGCTCGGGGTGATTTAGGAGTAGAGATAGATATTGAAAAGGTACCCATTGTTCAAAAAGATATTATCACTAAGTGTATGAAGCTTGGTAAGCCAGTAGTAGTGGCTACTCAAATGTTAGAATCTATGGTGGAAAATTTACGACCAACTAGAGCGGAAGTTTCTGATGTCGCTAATGCAGTTATTGATCATACTGATGCTGTGATGCTTTCAGGGGAAACAGCTTATGGAAAATATCCAGTAGAAACTATTGAAATGATGAGTAAAATTATAAAAAAAGTAGAAGCTTCACCCTATGATGATGTGACGGATGTTAATTTATTTTCTAAATTAGAAGAAATTTTGGCTATTCCTAAATCAGTGCAAAGTTTAGTTTTAAATACTAAAGCTGAGGCTATTATAGTAGCTACTAACTCTGGTTATTCAGCTCGAATGATTTCTAGTCTTCGTCCAGAAACGAAAATTATTGCTTTGGTTAATGATGAGATAGTTAAAAGGCAATTAAATATTTCTTGGGGAGTGTATTCTCTTAATATGCCTAAGTGTAAGTATGTCTCTGAAATTATTGATAAGTCAATCAAATTATCTAAGAAGAATAAGCTAATTAAAAAGGGAGATTCAATAGTGATAGTCACTGGTCAGCCAGTAGGTTTAAAAGAAAATATGAATTTAGTTAAATTGCATCAGGTGGAATAAAGTTAAAAATAGTATGATGGCGAAAAAGAATAAGAAAATAAAAATTTTAGATTTAATAATTTTAGGTTTATTTATTCCTCTGGCTATTTTTTTAGCAATTAGTTTAAAAGTAAATTATTTTAGTTCTATTTTTTTATTTTTTGGAATACCTTCGATTTGGCTTTCTTTTAGGAATCATAGAAAGATCAAGAAAGCATTATTATTTTCTTTTGTTATTGTTACGCCTTTTCTTATTATCATAGATTACATTGCGATAATAAATAAGTCTTGGTATTTACCAAGCTCTGTTTTTTCTTTTAGATTGTTTAATATTATTCCGGTAGAGGATTTTATTTGGGGTTTTATTTTAGTTTATCTGACTGTAATGTTTTATGAATATTTTTTGGATAAAGGAAGAGATGAACTTTATTATAAGCAATTAAAGTATTTTTTATGGATTATTAGTTCTGCTCTATTACTTTTTTTCGTTTTATTTTTTTTAAAACCAGAAATATTAGTGATAAAATATGCATATTTATCTTTAGGTATTGTTTTAATTCTTATACCTTCAATTGTGTTTTTAATATTTTTTCCTAGTGTATTGTATAAATTTTTTAAAGCTTCTATTTATTTTTTCTTTTTATCTTTATTTTATGAGCTGGTAGCTTTAGATTTAGGTCTATGGATTTATCCAAGTAACTATTTTATAGGCTGGGTCAAAATATTAAAATATAGATTTCCTTTTGAGGAATTATTTTTTTGGATAATTTGTATCACAATAGGAATATTATCTTATTACGAATTTTTTAATGATGATCGTAAATAAATATAATAAAAATAATTATTTAATAATATGAAAATTAAAAATTTCGCTTTAATCGCTATTTTGTTTTTAACATTATTTTTTATTAGTGGATGTGTATTAAATCAAGAAAAAACTAGTCAAAAAGATAAAAATAATCTTAATCAGAGGTATTATTGTGAACAGGATTCTGATTGTGAATTATATGCTCATGTTTGTGAATGTTTAAATTTTAAATACATGACTGGTGGAAAAGAAACATTTTTAAAAAGTACAGATTGTACTAAAGAAGAGTTTAATAATACTATTTGTTCCTGTGTGAATAATCAATGTCAAAATAAGAATTTTAAATGTAAAAAATGGGAAGCAGGATTATGTGAAGCAGTAATCGGACCAGGCTATCATTATAATAGTGGAAAAAATCAGTGTGAATATTTTAAAGGTGGAAGTGGTTGTAGAACTCCTTATTTTAGAACTTTAGAAGAATGTGAAAATGTTTGCAGTGGTAATAAGAAGGATAAATGTGAGCAGAGCGGTGGTGAATGGAGTCAGATTTGTCCAAATGGTATCGGAATGGAATGTTATTATCACTGTTGTTGTCCTAATGAAGAGGGCTTGATTAAATGTCATAATCAAGGAGATGTTTGTAAATAAAATATTACTATGAAAAAACAAAAATTAATAAGCTTAGTTTTTTTGGGATTGATATTTATATTTTTGTCAGGGTGTTTTTTAAATGTTGTGTATAATTGTGATAAATTAGAAAAAAGAATAGGTGAATTAATAAAATCTGAAAATTATTGTGATATTGATTTAGATTGCAAAGTTCATAATTTTTCTTGTCCTTTTGGGTGTTTTTCTTTAATAAATAAAAATGCTGATTTAAGTGAACTTAAAAACGAAATTGAGATTTTTTGGAAAAAATGTTCTTCATGTATATATGACTGTAGTCCGCAACCAGATCAAAATGATATAAAATGTAAAAATAATAAATGTGTAATTAAAATAAATGAAAATATTATTGATAAATCTAATAAACAAGAAATTAATGGATTTGAAAAATATATTGTAGCATCAGTACCAATTGAACATGAGTTATTTAGAACGGTTTTTCCAAAAGTCAAATTTTTTTCACAAACAAGTAAAATAACAATGCCTAAGTCAGAAAGAATTATTGCTAAATTAGATGATGTAAAATATGTTATGCCTTTTCAATATAATAGTTTATTTGAGAAGGTGTCAAATTTTTCAGAAGCTACAGTTGAAGATAGATTGAAACTATTTGCATTATTTACTTTTGGGTTGAATGAAAATATTAAATCTTGTAAAGCAATTAAACCACAAAAATTCAATAGGAATTATTTATTTAATTATAAAGTTATAAGTCAGAACAATGAGTTACTTTTTGCATTTTATCATAATAAAATATTTCGTGTTGAAAATTTTACTAATAGTATAAATGGAGGACCAGTTTTATTGTATGTTGAAAAACATTCGACGCTTAATGGTGTTCCACAAATAGTGTTTGATTAAAAGATATGAGATCAGGTGTTAACAAAATCAGAAGACGTTAAATGCCATAATAAATGTGTAATTAAAAGAGATAATAAAAATACATAATTAATACAAAACATATGAATCTCGTTAGATAATTTTAATCTAACAGGAGATTGATATTAAGAAAATAATTATATTAATAAATAATTATCTAACGGGATGAAACTAAAAAAACAAAATATTCTATATCTAAGTCTAGGTATCATAATTTTGATTACTTTATCTATTTTATTCAATCTAAAATCAATTCAAGCTGGACAACAATATCAACCAGGAACATTATTAAAGAGTAATACTAGTTCAGCTATCTATTATATAGATCAAGACAATAAAAAGTATATTTTTACAGATGAAAGAACATATTATAGTTGGTATGATGATTTTAATAATGTAGTAGAAACAACAGTAAATGAATTAGATCAATATGAAGATGGAGGAGCTATCACCATACGGCCAGGAACTAAATTAATCACTCATGTTAATACTAATAAAGTATATGCTGTTGAACCAAATGGAAGATTAAGATATCTTCCGAGTGAAGATATAGCTAAAACATTGTATGGGGATGATTGGAGTTCTTTAGTAGTAGATATACCTGCTACTTTATTCACTACTACTTATACTAAAGGAGATAATTTAGATAACACTTTACCAAATGGTACTATTGTTAAACAAAAAGATACTAATGGTTATTATTATATTCAAGATGGTCAGAAAAGAGTATTTACTACTGGTGAAGCTTTTGAAAATAATAAATTTAGATTTAAAGATGCTTTAGAACTAGATATAT
>JAIOTH010000100.1 GCA_021106915.1 bacterium
TAATGTTAAGTAAAAAATATTGAGACCTGACACGTTTCCGGTTCACTTCTAACGATAGAAGTCTATGGTAAAAGGTTATTACTGGTTATAGCTACCAATGCTACATAGTAAGGAAAGCTTGCTGGAGGAATTATGGGAAAAAATTTGAATACGTTGGCTAATGACCTTATGAGGACGGAAAAAGTTCCTTTTAATCAGAGAGGATATTTATTTCCTCAGTATCTGAAGAAGGTAAGAAGAATTTTAGCTGAAGGCGTTATTGCTAAAATTCGTCGTTTTTCGGATGATGTTAAAAAAGTAGTTTTATCCGAAGAAGAAAGAGACGTTGCACACCATGTCGTTTTTAGAGCGGTTTGCTTGATGAAAGACGTTCTCGATTGGGTGAGTGAAAGAGACGGTGTGTGGGTGACAGAACAAGGTCATATATCTGCTTTTAGCGGTTCTAACCGGGGAATTAAATTTTTCGTTGCGAAAGATTTAAATTTGCAGGAAAGAATGGCTGAATGTTCCCCTGTCGTCCGTGGATTATTCAACGAAGATGGATTGTTTTTTGATGAAAACATTAAAAAAGAAATTTTAAAAAAATCTTCGGGGGAAATTGAAGTTTTGTTTTGTGGATTCCATGATTCAAATTGTTTTTTGTCTGACACCCTGGAACATTTTGGGATTAAAACTCCAAAATGGGAGTATGTGCCAGCTAATTGAGATTGAGATTGATTTTGCCATTTGAAATAGTGGTTAACGAATAGGCAATTGCTTAAAGCCTAAAGTTGTAAAACTTGATAAAGAAAAGCAATAGTATATTACATTAATTGTAATAGGAGGAATTATGATGATTTTAAATTGGGATTAGTAGCTACTAAGTAGCAAGGATGGCTTACATATAATTTGTAAGCCTTTTTTATTTGTAAAAAAAATTGTGGATAACTTTAGTTGACCCCGTAAATAGTGGAATTTTAACGGGGTTGACAACTTTGTTTACAACTTATATACTTAAAGTAATAAACATAAAGTAGTAAACACATGAACATAGAAAAATACATTTTAAATCAAATAAAAAAACAAGGTCGAATTACTTCTGCTCAAGCAATTAATCATAGTGGTTTTTCTCGAGCTTATGTAAATAGATTTTTTAAAGCTCTTTGTCAGGAAAAAAGAATTAGTTTAATTGGTCGAGCTAATACAGCTCATTATTTGAAATATAACCCTAATTTAATCCAGAAGACAAAGCAAAAAAAATCTAATATAAATAAGGGTTTTATACAAAGCATTAAAGATGTTATTGATATTCCGGTTTTAGGAACTGCTGATTGTGGAGAGCCTCTTAGTTTTGCAGATGATTATATTGAGGATCATATTCAAATTTCTAAAAAGTTTATTAAAGGCAATAAAGACGATTATTTTTTTGTCAGAGCTCAGGGAGATAGTATGAATAAAGAAGGAATTAAAGATAAGAATTATGTCTTAATAAAACGAAGTCAAAATTTAAGTGGCAATGGAGAGAATATTTTAGCAGTAGTAAATGGTTTAGGAACTATTAAGAAATTTTATCGTCAAAAAGATGCTATTTTATTATCCCCTAACTCTACAAATTTACATCATCAACCAATTGTATTACATCCAGAAGAAGACATTTTTATTTGTGGGCAGGTTAAGCAAGTTTTTAACTTTATATAATAAATAATATTTAATAAAATGAAAAAAATAAAATTTTTTTTGGGAAAAGAAGGTTCTTATGAAAAAAGGGCTCAAAAATTTCTTAAAAATAGGAAGTTGATAGTGAATATTTAATTGAGGTTTGTCTTGACTTTTTTTTTCTAAGTACTACAATCTAATTAAGAAAGGCTTTCGGCCCGCGGTTTATAAACCGCAGCTAGCGGAAGGTCTTTTTTTGTTTTTTGTCGATTGGAAAAACAGAAATAAGCCACTTGCTTCCACTACGCTTATTTTCTTTAATTTGGACAAAGAATATTTCTTTTTGTGGTGTTATTCCACCAAAGCGATGTAGAATTTCCGACGATTTGTTAGGATTTTTTTTTGATATCGGTTCAAGAGTAGAATCATCTATTAATTCCAATGCGCAAGGATAAAGCTTCATTCGTCTCATTAAATCGATAAAGTTTTTTCTTTCATATAAATGACTCCAAAATATGTCTAGAAAAATTTTATTTTTTTTAAAATAGGCGGATCGAATATAGGGCTTTCTTTTACTTTTACTTTTTATTTTGTGATAATGATTTAAAGATTTTTTTCGAATTTCTTGATAATTCGTCCCACTTAGAGGTTGATTTTTAACCTGGTAATATTTCATAACAATTTTTATTCTACTTTTCGATATTGTAGGGCTTCGGCAATATGTTCGGTTTTGATATTGTTAGAATTTTTCCCTCGGCTGTAGCCTACGGGCGAAGCTAAATACGAAATAGTTCGACTAACTTTTAGTAGTATAAAATAAGCTCGAGCAGACAGATTGTAGGTTTGCAAAGCTTCTTTTACTAGATTTTTAGCTTTTTCAGGCATTAAACAGTATTTTTTAATTTAACGAAGGTTCCTTTCAGCGTTAGTAAAAATATTTTCAGTTATACTTCCTTGATTTTGA
>JAIOTH010000019.1 GCA_021106915.1 bacterium
ACATATTACTATTTTCAGGAGCACTAAGTTCGGCTTCATTATCAACTAAAAATGAATCCATTTCTCCGCTAACCATATCTATTGGATACCATAACAAACATCTATTTTTTAATTTTTCGGGATCTTCAATTAAATTACTATGACCAGAAATAGAAGTAGTTAATAAAGAATGATCATAATCTAGACAAAATCCCTTCCAACCCAAATAATTAATTTTACTATCTAATCTTAAATCAGTAGCATATTCACCCTCATAAGAATAAGGATTCACAATTTCATCTGGTATTTTATCGTAATCATAAGGAAAAAATAAATTTTCTGAACCATAAGAAGCCTTAGTGTAACTACAATCACAATCTAATCCTGGATCTAAAATAGAAAAACTACCCTCTCCATCTGTGCCAATTATTTCAGCTACTGGCTGACAAATATTGGTACTAGCAAATTTAGAATCCGGTGATTTAATTAAAGCGTACTTTCTAACTGCATAATGAAAATCAGCTCCTTCAACTTTATCTACTAAATTATTATTTTCGGTCCACACAAAAGGAGCATCTTTCTCTGGATAAATCCGACATGATTTTTCAACTGCTTTTTTATAATTATTAGTATTATAATCATCCAATGGGTTTTCTAATCCCATTCCCAATCTATATAAATAATGGTCATCTCCTGATCTTTTAACTATTAACTCCCCTATTCTATAATCTGATTTTTCTCCCTCTCCAAACGAAATATCAAAAGAACTTAAACTATCTATCGGATATGATCCTGGAATAGAATAACCACTATAATCCATGGTTGACCAATTATCTTTCTTACCCAAAGCTGATTGATAATAATCAAAATTAAGAGGATTAACATTATTTCTCATCACAATATTAGCACAAGATTCTTTAGATAAAGAAGTTTGTGATATTTCATCACAAGCAATCAAAGAAATACAAGAATCCTTAATTTGTCCAGTTTTATTATCCATAATTCTCATGCTAGAACCACAAGTAGCCCATTCTCCACATTCTCTATCTCTATTAACCCTTAATAACTCATTAACATCTCCTGGAAAAACATCATCCACTCCAAAAAGACTTCCTTGTTCATAACTTTGTTGAGCATTCCATAAAAGTTCTGGATTACTGGTATTATTAAACAAAACACAGCCTGATTCAAAGCTACTTCCTGGTTTAAGATCAGCTTTCTTACAAGTATCTCGATCTAATTTATCATTATCTAAATATGAATAATGTCCATTTATTTTTTCTAATTTAACATCTTTAATTAAAATTGATGAATCTAGATCCCCTAAAGTATTAAAAGCTACGCTACAATAATTTCCTCCTGGCAACACTTCATATAAACCATAAATATGATGCCAGTCATACTCTACTCCGTTTTCAGCATAAGAATAATTGGAATTAACAGAAGGAAAGGCATAAGGAATACTGAAACCATTCAAATAACCATTATTAGAAATAACACATTCACATTGATCACTACAAACAATCTCTGCTCCCTTAAAACAATGTAAATTTTCTTCACATTCTTCACCTGGTTCTACTATGCCGTTTGTAGATCCACCAACACAAGCTGCTAAAGAACTTGAAACTGAAAATAAAAAAATAAAGAATATCAAAATAAATATTTGATTGATAATTCTTAAAATTTTAATTTTGTTTTTCATTTTCTTAAATAATTTATAACTCTTCATCTGGACAACTATCAGGATTTCGTCCTGAATGAACAAAACAACCATCAGTTCTCCAATTAAATGGGCTTGTGTTCCATCTACATTTATTAGTATTATGTCCATCTTGAACTCCACTGCACCAATCATCTATAATACAAGTATTACTATCATGTGACATATAACCTTCATGCCATTGAAAATCAGTATTTGATACTGGATAATTAAAAGGAACATTCCAAGCCCCATGATCTGAAGTATAATCATAAGCATTATAAGAACCATAATCATTATTATTATCGACCCAAACATAACGTTCGCTACTATTACTACTATCACTATTACAAGTAAAATGTACTTTATCAAATCTGACTATACAAGGTCTACCTGGACAAGCTACGTCTGGACCAGGAGCGGAAATCCAACTATCAACATCAATAACACAACCAGAATTATTAATAGTCGTACAATTATTATCGCAAATTAAATTACCTGTAAAACCATCATCGAGTCCAAATATACTACTACAATCTTCCCCTCCAAAATCCGTACCATCACAAACTTCATCACTATTTTTTGTTCCATCACCACACCATATTCTAGTTGCTGAACAATCAGCTGAACCTCCACCATCAATACTAGTACAGACCCAAGTCCAATTTGGAGCTGTATAATCTACATCAGAAATTGTTCCAAAAGTACATAAATCACCTGAGGAGGGACTAATGTAATCAGTTGAAACACCATAAAATTCTTGACCATTATAAGTATCATTACACTGTCCATCTACTGGTGGAATATCAGAACAATCACTTATATCCACTTCACAAAGATCTATATCAAAAATTAAATCCCCATAATCATAACCATAATCCGAACAATCTAAATCACCAGGATAACTACATTCAAATATCTTATTTCCCTTACAACTTAAAAATGTTGATATAAATCTATGGTGATCAATATACTCATCACCAGATTCTTCAGGAACAAACTGAACCCAAGCTGAAAGTTTATACATATCTCCAGCTTTAGAATAAAAATCATAGAAAAAATCATTTTCATGATTATAACCAAAAACATCCGCTAATACTCCTGACCCTGTATTGCTAATATCTATTTGAATAGTTTTACCATTTGAAGAAATATTATCATCAATCTGTTCATCATTGAATCCTCCATTTGCTATGTCTTTATCCCAAGCATAAGAACTCCAAGCATCAGCCTCTGAAAAATCTATCAAATCTCCTAAATTCAAAGCTGCATCATCTTTCATATTTACATTATCCATTGGTTCTATAAATCCACTACAAGAACTCTGTTCATCTGGGCATAAAGCTGCATACTTACTATTATAATCTCCATAAGGTTTCCAATCATCATCTACCTTATTGATATAGTCCACAAAATTACTATAAGCTTCATCATAAATAAAGCCCTCACAAGATTCTTCTAAATTACTAACTTTATAAAATCCAGCTTTTATTTCATTCTCTAAATCAGCCTCTCTGTATTCACAAACCTTGTCCCGAGGATGTATTTTATAAATTAAACTCTTGTCAGGTTTAGCAAAAGCTGTACAATCTTGATATTCTGAAAAACATAATATTTCTCCTTGAGTAGAGCTATAATAATCATTAATCTTATAATCGTCTGGATCATTAATCTTATAGACTGTATCTATTTCTCCGTCGCTATTATAAACTCCTAATTCCTGACAAGCTTTATTATTAGCTCCACAATAATAATCTTGATCATCCACTAAATAAACTAATTTATCCTCTGCTACCAAAACTGTACTCTCTACATCATTATCTGAGTGAACACTACCATTATTAACATAATAATAACTTCCTAAATTACAACCATCACTAGTATTTTTACAATAAGCATTAAAAACTTGATTAAAAGGCATCTGAGAATTCTGAGTATCTATAAAAGGAGCACAACCAACATTTTCTTCTGAACAAATATTACTAAAATTATAAATATAGTGATAATCCTTATATCTGTCTTTGTATTCTTTACATCCTAAATATTCATAATCCAAAATATTATCTGAATTAGCATCTAAACAAATCAAAGGAGTATTCCATGAATCTTTAATTTTATAAAAATTTGTACTTACTTTTTTCAAAGAAATATTGTCTATATAAAAACCATCTCTTTCTTCAACGCTATTATCAAAAGACATTCTAATTTTCAAATTTTGTTCTGATTCTACAAATTCACCTATTTCTACAATAGCTTCATATAAAACCCATTCTTCTCCTGGAATTATTTCTGTAATTCCAAATGTCAAATTAGGTAAAAGTACATTTCCATTGTCTGTATCTCCCCAGACATCTAAAGCTTGAGCTTTTTTAATTAAATTATCAAAAATCGTTTTAGTTAGCTCACCATCATCATCATCTTCACTGCCTTCATCACCAGACCTACTATAAGGTTTAGCCCAAAAATTAAGAATATATTGAGTATTGGCTTCTATATGTAAAC
The DNA here is from genome assembly GCA_021106915.1 of bacterium. Classification (GTDB taxonomy): domain Bacteria; phylum Patescibacteriota; class Patescibacteriia; order UBA1558; family S5-K13; genus JAIOTH01. The sequence continues at coordinate 4,181 of JAIOTH010000019.1, forward strand.
CAGCGTCATTTAAATCATATCTTAATTCTATTAAATTAGAGGTATCATCATTGACCCAAGCCTTCATAGAGTGACCATTATAATAAGTTGACTCATTAGAATAAATAAAATTAGCACTACTACCATTCGAGGTAATAGACCAGTTATCATTAATGCCTCCTGATTCAAAATTATCAAATAAAATATTTTCTACATTATAACTACTATTACCTTTATATCCTAAACAACCAACATTCTGAACACTACAAGCTCTACTCATCGACGGAACAGCATTGTAAATTATTAAAGGATTAGAATTTTATCTTCTTAAAGATATACATTCTGAACTAATAGGAATTGTTCTCGACAATAATCTATTATGAGGAACAGCCTGCTCATCATAAAAAGTTCGACAATCAAAATCATCTTCTGGATTACATTCTATAACATTGGCTAAAAATCCACCTATTGTTGCATATTCATCCAAACAGCCAATATCACCAATTTCCACATTAGTACAAGGAGCCCAACCACCTTGTCCATCATTATAAGCATCTACTCTTTGACTGTTTAATAAATTCCATGTTTTTAATTGAAAACCAGAAGTATCTGAACCTTCCCAAGTATAATAAATTACATCATCTACCTCACTATTTTTTACACACTGTCTTAATGCTGAATAATATTCTATTGATTCTCCACCTTGATCTAATTCATCCAAATTAGTAAAAACTTCACAAGAAGGTTCATTACAATCTTGGGCAGTATCTGTTATAAAATTAAGATCTCGATTTTGAGCAACAAAACCATTTTCTTGAGCTTCTAAAATATCAAAACGACTTGGCAATTCTGCAAAAGTATTAAAATTTTTACATTCTGATGGACAGAGATCATCAACATTCAAAACTGCTGGTACCATAGGATCACCACTTTCAGTAGGATAATAAGCTTCACAACCAGCATCATCCTTACTACAATATCTAGCAAAATCTTGACAAATATCTTTATCAGGGTTTGAGTCACAATTATAATATTCAGGGGCTTTTTTCAAATAAGTATAATCATTTTTTCCATATTCAGAATAAGAGCTAGCTTGACCTTCTCCTTCATTAATAAATCCATCATTAAACTCATTAAGTTCAAATTTAATGGCATCCATATAAAAAGATCCTGCTACATCAAATCTTAATTGAGCATAATCTACCTCTTTATTATCTGTAGTATTTACTGAAAAATACCCAGAAGCTCTTTCCCAATCACTTCCTGCTCCATCAGCAGTAAAATAAGAATCAAGATTAGAATTTGTTTGGACACTGCCATCACTATAATAAATGTTTACTCTAGGCATAATATTTGTTAAACCATCAGGTTTCACAAAATAACTCAAAGTATAAATTCCTTTACTAGGTAATTTAAAATTTATATAGAAAACATCACCTTCGCTACATTTCAAAGAATTACGATCATGAAATAATTCCTCATCACTTAATTCAAATAATTGATTTCCTGGAAAAACCCATCCGTCTGGAAAATTATTTTGAAATCCCTCGTCTATTTCAAAACTACCATTAGGAATTAAATTAGCTCCTAAGCCAACTTTTATAAAAGAACTACAACCTTGATTTGAATCCGAACATTCTAAAACATTTTTATTTAAATAAGTACCTTCATCTAAATCCCATTCATAAGACTGAGTACTTCCCTTATAATATTTATCAAAATATCGACGACAATTTACTTGTTCTGGAGGACAAGTTGCTAAACTATTCAAAAGATAAGATCTTTTATCTCCGTCTGAATCTTTTAAAGTTAAACAACTATTAAATTGATCATCACAAGCATCACCATTAAATCTCCAAATATTTTTTTCTCTTAAACAATAAGCATAAGACTGACATTTTCCATTATCATCTTCTTGAATACAATGCCTCAAATCTGCACAATCCTGATATCTATTAGCACTTTCATTCATTTCCAAAGCGGCATAATAACCTTCTGTACCACATTGTTGAGAAGGAGCTTTTAATACCCAATTAGGATTGACCAAGCCACATAAAGGGGACTCATCTATTTCAATGGCTCTACAACCTCCTACTTCCCACTGTCGATAAGAAGCTTTATCAACTCCCAAAGGAACTTCATCTGTACCAATACATTCTTGTTTTGTACCATAAGTTACTGTGACATCAACAATATCTATAATTATTTTATCTTCATCAAATTGATATTCATAACAATAACCTAAACTATTAGGCCGACTACTGTGCCACTCAGTAATTATTCCAGCTATAGTTTCTTCATATTTATTAATAAACCCATCTACTTGATTTTCGCAAGCTGATTCAGTATTTATATCTTCTACAAAATAAGGATCAAAGTTAATTGGTCTCCAACCACAATATTTATCCTTAGTTGATTCACCATTAAGAAGATAATGTCCTCTATCATTATATTTGTCCATTACTTCTAATAATGTACAACCGTTATTATTACAATTACCTGGATAAATTTCTTCTCCATTCCACTCTATTGGAAAAGTAGCTATTTTTAAAGCTGCCATTTCCCAACCAACTGGTACTACTCTATTTCTCCTTAACTTTTTAATATTATCATAAGAAAAACCTTCTCCTAAACTAGGCTGTGATAAAGCTCCTTGATCTCCTAAATTAGAAAAACCAAATATTTTAGAACCATCAATTGATCCTTTTTTTACAGCTTCACCTAAAGTTACAGATTCTCCAGACTGAGCATCTCTTAATACTTGAGCAAAACCCGAATCAATGACTCCATCATTTAATTTTCCAGGGATACCAGAATTATCATCTCTAATATTTGTTTCCATTTCACCAATAACATCAATATCCTTAGGATTTAAACCATAATATATATTTTGAATAGAAGAAAAAACTTGATCAATATAATCTCTAATTTCTGTCATTTGATTTTCTGGATCAACAGGTCGATCACCTAAATCAAGCTCTGGTTTTTGCCCCATCAACAACCTCATCAAATGTTTCATTGCTAATTCAGTTGCTCTATCCGCTGCAACACTAAAAAGTATAGACGGAACATCAGCAAATGGGTTGCCTGTATAATGATAAACTGCTTGCTCAGCTTGCGATATTGCTCTGGCCACCTTACTCTTTTCTTTAGTAGTCTCAGCAGGTGCTATAAGTTGATCAGTCACTTCATCAGTCTCTGCTTTATTAGTTTTATCGTCCGTGACTGTCTGTTTTTCTTTTTCATCATCTTCTGCTTTTTTTTCTTTTTCTTTAGCCATCTTTTCTATAGTTTCTATAAAACCCAAATCTGATTGTTTGGGTGATAATAATCCCCGCATTAATTTCAATTTTGCTGCTTGAGCATCATCACCAGTTAATCCTAAACTTTTTAAATTCTGTCCATTTAATTCTACCCAACTACCTGGATCATCAACTAATTTTTCTCCTAAAGCTCCCCATTTTTCCTTAATTTTATTAAGACTACACCTAGGCTTAAAATCATCTGTGGTTTGTTTCTTCCATAAACTCCATTGCAAATCCCATTTTAAAACTCCACCAGAAGGAGGATTACAAATGTCTAAACCACCTCCCATTTCATCAGTAATTGATATTAAAAAATCTGCTAAACCTGCATCTCCTGCTTTTTTAGCAGACTCTTTAAGAGACTCAAAATTAAAAGCACTTTTTCCGCCCTCAAAACCTGCAAATAAATCATTAGTAGCCTGATAAGCCATCTGATTAACCATTTTTCTAAGAGCTTGTTTAAAGGCAGTAGCAATTAAATCGCTTTTTATTGCCTTACCAAGACTCTCTATTCTATCCCAAATCCATTTTCCAGCAGCTATTGGTGCTCCTAACACATCTGTGACTACACCAGCCTGGACTTTTTGAGGACTTAAAAAAGAAAAATTAAGAACAACAAAAATACTTAATATTATTAAGAGCAAAGATTTTTTTTGTTGACTATTAATCATTTAATTTTATTTGTATATTAGTCGAGCTCAGCTCGATTAGTATCAATTCCATTAGTATCATTAGTATTACTACATTTCACTTAAAACTTGCTGATATGCTTTTTGCAAATCATCATCTGAAATATCTTCTAAATCTTCAGCTTTAGCTCCCGACTGAATCAATAAAGCTCTAATTTGTTCAGTGTTTAAATTTTTAAATTCATCTAATTGAGATTGATCTAAATCAATAGAGCTAGACTGAGCACCAAATTCTTCTAAAACAGTAGCTACATTAGACATAGATTCTCCTTCTAAATTATCTATCAAACTTTCTGGATAACCCATTTGTATTAAATATGGTTTTAATTCGCTTAAAGTTTGAGCATCAAATACTGCATCTGATCCCAAAGAAAATATATCTAATTCATTTGTTTTTTCCGCAACCGTGATAGTGTCACAACTACCATCAGCACAGGTAGTATTATTCAAAACCATTTCTTCATAATCTGAAATTCCATCCAAATCCGTATCTGCTAAATAAGGACTAGTGCCATAAAAATTTTCCTCTTCATAATCTGAAATTCCATCTTTGTCTGTATCCTTAAGTCTATTCAAAGACTCAATCATTCCTGCCCTATCTTCCAATTTCAAAGGTGAAACTGTGAAAGCATTTTTGATTCCTGAACTCATATTCCAAAAACCAAGAAAAAGAGCTAAGGCCCCCACTAAAAAAATGACTTTTATTCCTACCGACTCTCGAGAAAAATAATCAACTATTTTATTTAAAAAACTTTTTTTTTCAGTGTCCACCATATACTAATATACTAATGATACTAATTAAATGATACTAATATACTAATCAAACTCAGTTCAATACTAATAATTAAATACTAATATACGAATAAAATATAATAATACTAATTCTACTAATAAATATGTATTGAACAAGAAATTAGTACCTGTCTGCATACCTACATTTCATTTCGGTATGTAAACCGACAGGCAGGTATCATTCGTATCTTTATTATACTAATTTTTTAATCAGATGACAAATCTATCCAATTCTCTATTGTTAATTTTTCAGCTCGGATATTTTTAGCTAGACCAACTCGCTCTAACATTTTATAAATTTCCTCTTTTTCGATTTTTAAACCTGTGCTTAAATTATTAACCAAAGTTCTTCTCTTAGAAGAAAAACCTATTTTAACTAATTGCCAAAATCGCTTTTGATCAACTTCCGCCCTAGGGTGACCTCGAAGGTCAAATCTGATAACCGCGGAATCAACTTTTGGTATTGGTAAAAAATTATTTTTAGAAACCGTAAATAAATATTCTGGTTGCGAATAAAAATTACACATCACTGAAAGTTTAGACCATTTACCATCTTTATTAATTATCCGTTCTGCCACCTCTTTTTGAAGCATTAAAATCATTTCTTTTGGTGGATTTTGATGTCCTAAAATAATTCTCAAAAATCGAGAGGTAATATTGTATGGTAAATTAGAAACTATTTTATAATTTTTTAAAAAGTCGGCTGACAAAATTTTAGATAAATCTAATTTTAAAATATCTCCTTGAATAATCTCGAAAGTTTGATCATCCAAAATCTTTAAAATTTTAATTAATTCTTCATCCAGTTCAATAGTTTTTAAATTTATCCCTGTCGCCTTTTTTGAGGCGAGGGGATAAACATTTTTTTTAACCAAAGCTTTAGTTAAAGTTCCAATTCCCGGACCAATTTCTAAAACATTTTCATTTGGTTTTAAATTAGCTACTTGAATTATTTTTTCCAAAATTTCTTCAGAAATTAAAAAATTTTGCCCTTTAGATTTCTGGAGCAAAATTCTATTTTGTTTTAACAAAAGTTTTGTTTCTTCTAAGATACTAATCATACGAATTATTAGTACTAATATATTTCCCCCTTGTCACCTGCCTGCCGGCAGGCAGGAAGGGGGTTAAGGGGATTGAATTTTAAATAAAATTATTAAACCCCCTAAATCCCCCTTAACAGGGGGACTTAAAAATTCAAATACTTACCATAAACTGATTTCTAATTCATAATAAATTTATAAATTGGTATCACATTATTTATATAGCATATAAAGCAAAGAGGTTAAGCCAGCAAAAACAAAACTAATTACAAAACCACCATCATCCTCTAATGAAAAAATCAAAATTACTACAATAATCACTAAACAAGCTAAAATTTTTCCAATAATTAATCCCGCTTCATAATTAACTACATTTTCCATAATACTATTATTATTCTTTCTTTTTCCATCTCTAGCTTTTTTATGAAAAATAGCTCGAATTGGAACATCAATACTAGCTTTGGAAATCTTAGAAGTAGTATCAATTAGAAAAATTGGTATAATTGTCCTAGTAAAAATCCTGATCAGCCAAGTTAAAGAATAAATAATTGAACCGAATCTCAAAACTTTTCGTTTATCATCTTTATCACAAATTTTTCCAATGTATAAAGTGACTAATAAAGTAATTGCTGTTGCAATACCAATTAAAGCACCAATTTTAGAATAACTAACAATTATAATCGACATAAAAATTGGCCAAATTACCATTACAATTAATTCTTCTGCATAACCAATGCAAGCTAATAAATTTTTTAAATTCTTCTTACGAAAAATATCAAAAATTCGAATATATTTATATCCTCTTTGATCAAAATCTTCTTTAGTCAATAACATTGGAATATTAGAAACTAAAAATAATATTGATACTATTAAAAATAAAACTGGAAATCCAAAATAAGTAATAATTAAACCACCAATCACTGGCCCTAAAATAAACATCAAAGCGTTAGAGACATTTACTGAGCTAATCTCCCGCGCCTCTTCGCCTTCTTCAGAATTATGAGCGAAATCAGCCATAAATCCTGTCCAGTAAAATATTTTTTGGAGAGTATAAATTACTGCTGAAATATAAAATAAAATTGGATAAACAGGAATTAAAAAAAGAGAAATATAAAAAATCACATACAAAGCCGAACCCAAAAACATCCCGTTTTCATAACCATATTTATTAGCAAACTTAGCCCCAAAAGGAAGTAGAAAAAAATAGAGCACATAAACTATTAAATAAAAAAAGGCAATCTTAATTAAAGAATAACCCATTTGATGTAGATAAATTGGTTCAAAAATTTGAACCATTGCTAAGGCAAAATTAACAATAATACTAGCTACAAATAATTCTTTGACCTGTCGTTTCATTTTATAAGGCAAAAAAGCCCGAATAAATTTTGGCAATTTGGAAAATCTTTTTTTAGTTTTTATTGGTTGAGGATTTATAGGCATAAGGAATTAGTTTAAAGTTATAAAGTTAAAAGTTTAAAGGTAAAATACAAAAAATAAAAAATAACTTTCTACTTTCTACTTTAAACTGACATAATTATAACATTAAAAAAAATCTCTTCAAATAGAGAAATTTCAAAATTTATTTTTCTTCAAGTTTCTTCTGTTCTGGCAAAAAATTATCATTAGAAATTACTTTTTTACCACTTTCTATTTCTAATTTTTGACGAGCGTCTCCGGCAATTTTTCCACCGTCCTTAGAGTCTTTTTTAAGTTCTTTAAAGCCTTGCGAATTTCTGCTTTTAGTTATTTCAGTTGTAGAAGCTTCACCAAGCATAGAAAAAATTAACTCTAAATCAGTCATATGGTCTCGAAGATTTTCTCGATCCAATCCTTTAAAATCTTGATACTCACTAGGAATCATTCCAAAAGTTGCTTTAGAAATTTCAGCTGTTAAAATAGCATAATTTTTTTGTTCTTTTACTCCTCTGTTATCCCATTCACCTGTTAATTGTTCACGTATGGCAATTCCTCGCATTCGTTTTTCAATCCAGTTATCAGGATAACCCTTTGCTTTATACAAAGCTCTGGTTCGTTTAGTGGCTAATTCAGGGTCTTCAATTTCTTGTACTCTTTCATAACCGACTTTAGCAAGCCAACGTTTAAATGGTTCTGCTTTGGGCGATGGGATAGATTGAATAATTCTAAAAATACCTTCTGTATTAGCACAGTCAGTTTCCCTCATTTTTCCGTCCGGAGATTGTAATTTCAACTGTCCGATTTTCTCGGACACTTCAAAAAAACCTTCCTCTATAAGCTTTTTCTTTAAATCGTTCCAATATTTTCGTGCTCGATTTGTTTCTGTTAGTATTTCAATAATATCAACAACTGAAAACCACCATTCATTTTCATAAATAGTTTTTCTAATCTTTTTTCCTTTAAAAACTGCTAATTTTGTATTCATAAAATTATTTTACTTGTCTGCCGATAGGCAGGTAACAATATTCACAATCTTTCCCTTAATATAAATAAATTTAACAATTTCCTTGCCATCAATAAATCTCTGCACATTTTCTAATCCTAAAATTTGTTTTTTTAAATCATCTTCGGAAATATCAACCTCTATTTCTAGAGTAGCTCGTAATTTTCCGTTAATTTGAATAGGTAAATTTATTTTATCTTCTACAATTAATTTTTCATCATACTTTGGCCATTCTTGCCGACAAATAAATCCCTCGTTTCCCAATTTTTGCCAAATTTCTTCACAAATATGCGGAGCAAAAGCAGAAAGCATAATTAAATAAGAATCAACTAAAGTCTTGTCAGGACTGTTTAAAGAACTTAATATTTTTAAACAAACCATCAAAGAACTAATTGCTGTATTAAATCTAAAATTTTCAATATCTTCTGTAACTTTTTTAATTGTTTTGTGTAATATTGAAACAACTTGATTATTAGATTCATCACCATAATTAATGTCTGAAAAATATCTCCAATTCTTATCTAGAAATCTTCGCAAACCTTTAATACCATCTATATTCCAAGGTTTTGAGTCTTCTAAAGGACCCATAAACATTTCATACATTCGGAAACTATCCGCACCATATTCCTCAACGACTTCATCGGGATTTACGACATTACCTAAAGATTTACTCATTTTTTGACCATCCGTTCCCATAATTAAACCTTGATTAATCAACTTTAAAAATGGTTCATCAAAATCCCCACCTTCGCCAAGGCTACGGTCGGCAGGCAAATATCCATTATCTCTCAAAACTTTAGTAAAAAATCTAGAATAAATTAAATGGCCAACAGCATGTTCAGTTCCACCGACGTAAGTATCAACTGGCATATATTTTTTAATCAAATCTTTAGCACAAAATTCTTTTTCATTCTGAGAATCTAAATAACGATAATAATACCAAGAATTATCTACAAAACCATCCATAGTATCATGTTCCCTAATTGCTTCTCCACCACATTTCGGACATTGCACATTCTTATTAAATTCTTTTGATAAAGCTAAAGGTGGCTGACCAGTTGGTCGAAAATCCTGAACATCATCAGGCAATAAAACTGGCAAATCTTTTTCTGGCACTGGCACAGCTCCACATTTTGGACAATGAATAATCGGAATTGGAGCTCCCCAATATCTTTGACGAGAAACTAACCAATCACGAAGTTTATATTGTGTAGTTAATTTTCCACCAGCTTTTTTAGTAATTTTCTGCTGAGCTTTTTCTGAATCCATTCCATCAAATTCTTCGGAATTTATCATTTTCCCCTGAGCTTCTGTGGCTCGAATTTTTTCTTCAATATCAGAAATAATTTCTGGCAACTCGAAAACACTAACCCTACTATCACTAATATTAATGTGTCCTTTATTTTTTAAAACTCTATATTCACCTGGTAATTTTTCCACTAATTGTTTCTGTTGCTTATCAGATGTGTAAGGATCATCATCAGAAAAATAAGCATAAATTTTTTCTACATTTGATTTAATATTTTGATAATTTAATTGATAATCAGTAAATTTACGCAATATCTCAATCTGCTCTTTTGTAAAATTCTCTTTAATACTCTCTGTTCTAGTCTGATCATCAACCATAAATTCTGAAACTGGAGCTACTAAAAATAATTTATTAATTTTTATTTTCTGAGCTAAATGCTGAGCTGCAAAAGCTCCCATACTGTGACCAATTATAATATCATCTTCTGCAAAATCCTGAACTAATGATTCTAAAATCTTTAACCAATCTTTTAAAATTGGATTTTTAGTATCTGGTAAATCTGGAACTAAAACTTCATAATTTAATTTTTCTAACTCCTTCTTTAACCACGGAAACCAATCATCTTTACTAGTCGCCATAAAGCCATGAACGATTAAAACCTTAGTCTTTCGTTGAGATTGTACTACATCAATAATTGATAAATTAAATTTCTGAGCAAATTCAAAATCTCGTTGATCATGAGCTGGAACACACATTATTGCTCCAGTTCCATAGGTAGCTAAAACATAATCAGAAATATATACTGGTAATTCTTTTCCATTAACTGGATTAATAGCTTTAATTCCTTTTAGCTCTACTCCAGTTTTATTTTTATTCAAATCAGTTCTTTCTAAGTCACTTTTTTTCTTAGTAGTTTCAATATATTTTTCTACTTCTGAAAAATTTTCGATGCTAATTTTTAATTCCTGAACTAATTGATGCTCGGGAGCTAAAACCATATAAGTTGCTCCATATAAAGTATCAGGTCGCGTAGTAAAAACTTTTATCCCTAACGCCTCTTCTGAGGTGGGGGGATTAATTATTTTAGGTAAAATTAATTCTTTTAAAACATTGGCTTGACACTCAAACTCTTTGAAAAAATCTTCTGCTGTATTTTCAAAAAATCTTTTTCCACTTACTTTAGAATAATATAAATTTTTCATTGGAAAATAAATATCCAAATCACCTGCTTGCTGATCAGTTAAAATATAATCTCTTCTATTTTTAATTTGTTGATGCTCTCCATTGGGATATAGAATTGTCCAAAAATCTTCATAATAAAATTCTTTTTCTCCACCATTCTTCTGAGCAATATTCTTATAAAATTCTAAAGCTTTTTCAGCAATTTCTTCTTGAGTCAAATTCTTTTCATCAACTCCTTTTAAACAAGACCTTTTTGGAGCTAAAGGATCGACTTCATCTTCATTGCTAAAAAATACAGCTGTATCCATAGACAAAACTGGTACATCATATTTTCCTTGATAAGGATCTGTCTTCTTTAAAGAATTTTCCCAAGCATCTTGACCATTTTCCTCTACATCAACATAATCCGGAACTTGTTCAATTTTAATTTGAGGATCAATTTTTTTAAATAATTTTTTTAATCTTTCTAATTTAGACTTATTCCCCGTCGCAAAATATATTTTTTTGGAATTTGGAATTTGGAATTTACCTGCCTGTCCGGTAGGCAGGGAATTTGTTTGAAATTTGTTATTTGTTATTTGGAATTTGATTTCTGCTCCTTCTGATTTCCCAATCCAATTCTTTTGCATTGTTTTTAAAGCATGAGACCATTCCAATTTGTCTAATCCTTCTAAAAGTTCATCAGCATATTCTGTCACTTTAAAAAACCATTGTTTTAAATCTTTTTTAATCACTTCATTCTTGCAACGCTCACATTTTCCATCAACAACTTGTTCGTTTGCTAAAACAGTCTGACAAGAGTCACACCAATTCACTGGAGCTTTTTTCTGATAAGCTAAATTATTCTTGTATAATAGAAGAAAAAACCACTGCGACCATTTATAATAGCTAGGATCAGAAGTATTTATTTCTCGCTCCCAATCATAAGAAAATCCTAAACTTTTAATTTGTTTAGTAAAATTAACAATGTTTTCCGCAGTACTCTTCTTAGGGTGCACGCCAATTTTAATCGCATAATTTTCCGCCGGCAAACCAAAAGCATCCCAACCCATTGGATGAATTACCTCATAATTATTCATTCGTAAATAACGAGAATAAATATCAGTAGCAGTATAACCCTCAGGATGACCAACATGTAACCCTGCTCCAGAAGGATAAGGAAACATATCTAAAACATACTTTTTTTCTTTCTGAGAATTTTTGTCAACTTTAAAAACATGATCCTTTTCCCATTTATCTTGCCACTTTTTTTCTATTTTTTGATGATTATAATTTTGTTCCATATATACTAATGATACGAATTAAATGATACTAATATACTAATGATACGAATTATGTGGAAATACACAAATAATCCAAATCGAGCTGAACTCAAAGTATATTGACACCGTGCTATTTAAAATAATAAATTAAAAATCCGGCTACTCCAGCAAAAACTATTAACCACATTGGATGAAATTTAAAAAATATTATACCAATAAATACAACCAGAGCAATCAAAATACTCCAAATATCAAAAATAGCCTTACCTTTAATTAAACTTAGAATTGAAACCACTAATAAAGCAATTACTGCTTGGTTTTAAACCATTAAGTATTGCCTGAATAGCTCTATTTTTTCTAAAACTATAAAATAAAGTAGCGATAATTGTTACTAAAACTAAAGAAGGAAGAACTACTCCTATAGTAGCGACTACTGCTCCTAAAATTCCATTAACCTTATAGCCCACAAAAGGAATCATTGAATATCCACCACCAACAGTAAATAAACCAATTTTAGCATGGTTATAATTTATTTCTAGTTAATATCTTTATTCTATCATTTTATCAGCCTTAAGCAAGAAAAATATTTAATCTATAGCTATTATTTATCCCTACCTTTTACCTTTTCTCTTTTGACTTTTAACTAACTATATTCTACTATAATATATACAAAAGGTATTAAACGGTAGGTTTAAAATTCTAAAATTAATCCAAAATATATCAAAATTAAAATTACCAGGTATTTATTCCTCTCTATATTATTTTTATTAAAAACAATCAAAATTATCTCCATATATTTATGGAAAGTTTTTATAATTTTATTAAAAATTATTTTTTGGTTACCAAAAAAAATAATTAAGCCTATAATTTTAAAAATATATCACCTTTCATTCAAACTAAAAATTAACAAAAATAAAGAAAAAGAAATAAAAATTTTCGATAATTATGAAAAAAAAATTAAGAATTCTCTACCTTATATATTGTTAATAATTATTACTTCTTTTACCTTAGTAAATAATATTTTTGCTAAGATTCCCGAAGCTGAAGAACTCGGCAGAGATTCTATTATTTCTAAATTAATTATTAACAAAAATAAAGAATTTTTAAACAACGACGAAATTATTGAAGAAGAAGGACCGGCTATAATTGCTAAAAGAACAACTCATGAAGAACAACCAGCTCTAGAAGCTCCTCTACCTCAATCTCAAATAGATCCTGAAAAAAATACCAATCAAATAATAACTACTGACGAAGGATCCGTTTTAGTCGGAACTCAACTCTCTGAAGAATCTTTAAAAAATCAACCTCGTAATAAAGTTATTGATTATTTAATTGAAGAAGGCGATACAGTTAGTGGTATTGCTCAAAAATTTGAAATAAGTGTAGCTACTATATTATGGTCTAATAATCTTACTTATTATAGCGTTATTCGTCCTGGAAAAACTTTAAAAATTCCTCCAGTCACTGGTATTTTATACACTGTTAAAAAAGGTGACACAATTTCCTCTATTGCTAAAAAATATAGTGGCGATGAAGATAAAATATTAGAACAAAATAAATTAACTTCTGCCGAACAAATATCAATCGGTCAAAACTTAATGATTCCCGACGGTATTAAACCAGCTTCTAAAATTACCACTTACAAAGCCACTAGATCTATTTTTGCTCCTCCTAGAACTACTACTAGAGCCCCAAGTTCTGGGACTAAATTATTATGGCCGACCAGCGCTAAAAAAATAACTCAATATTATTGGTGGCGACATGCTGGTTTAGATATTGCTGCTAAATCTGGGACTCCAATATATGCTGCTGAATCTGGTACAGTTGAAACGGCTGGTTGGAGTAATGGCGGTTATGGATATTATATTATTATCAACCACGGCAACGGCATTAAAACTCTTTATGCTCATTCTAATAAATTATATGTCCGAAAAGGCGAAAAAGTTTCTCGAGTACAATCTATTATGTCTATGGGATCTACTGGTTGGTCAACTGGACCTCATCTTCATTTTGAAGTCCGAGCCAATGGTTACAAAAAAAATCCTTTAAGTTATATTAGATAATTATCAAATTAAAATAGAATTAGGAGGTATATTGTGGATTATGGAAATGGAATGACTAATAAAGCTACAAGGAGGCTCAGCTTTAGTTTTCATTGAGGCTAGCAAAAGAATTTTTGATAAAAATTATAAAAAACGGAACTAAAAATGTTCCGTTTTTTAAAAATATTTCTATAAAATAAATTATTTTTAGTATACCTAATTAATCTTCAATTTTATTTTTAACTAATTCAATATTTAAACTTTCTAATTTATATCTAGCATCAGTTAAAATAAAATTCTTAGCACCTTCCAAGCTACTAAAACTTTCTATAATTTCTTTATCATTTTTAGACTCCGCTTTGATTAAAATACTATCTCCCTCTTCAAAATTTTCAACCACTTCTAAGGGAAGCATTTTAAAATCTTCATTGTTTTTTGGCATTTCTAAACTCATATAATTTTTGTTAGTTTATAATAAATTTATAATATCACATTCGCGACAATTAAAAAATCATTATTAATTAATACGATCTTTGAATTTGAATGGCGGTGCCATCCGAAGCTTGCAGAAAAACTAAATAGAATTCTTAAACAATATTTTTGTCCTCCTACGCCACTTCCTTCGCTTCCTCTTTCGCTGAAGCTATAGAGGACAAGAAAGCTACGAAAGTCAAGAAGGCTTCGTAGGACATCCTTCGCAAGCGAAGGATGGTGCCCTCAGCAGGACTTGAACCTGCGACCGTTTGCTTAAGAGGCAACTGCTCTACCAACTGAGCTATAAGGGCAAAATGGTACACCCGGCAGGGCTCGAACCTGCAACCTCTTGGTCCGAAGCCAAGCACTCTATCCAGTTGAGCTACGGGTGCAAATTAAAAATTACTTTTCAAAAATTAATTGTCAATCTTTTTTTATTTACTAATAAAATTAATATCCTATCCAGTTGCGTGCCCCGTTAATTTACGGGGAGCTACGAGTGCAAAAATAATTTCTAATTTATAAACACAAACTATAAGGTACTAACAATGTCTAATTCTAGCCTTAATAGCCTAAATTGTCAATTAAAATCATTTTTTATAAACTCCCTCTATTATGCTCAAAACCTTATTCACGGTTTCATCAATTTTTCCTTCTCTATTTACGACTTGATAATCAAATTCATTTGCTATTTTTAATTCATTACGAGCTGTTTCTAGTCTAGTCTTAAGTTTTTCTTCTGTAATATTAGGTCTCTTTTTTAAACGATTTTCAATCTGCTCTAATGATTCCGGTAGAATAAAAATTGTTTTTAAATTAGGTATCAATTTTTTAATTTTCATTACCCCTCGAACATCAACCTCAAATAAAGGAATTTTATTATTTTCAATAATTTTTTCTACCTCTTTTTTCTCTACTCCATAATAATCCAAATGGACTTGTTCATTTTCTAAAAATTCTTGATTAGCAAGTTTTTTTTGAAATCCTTCTACGCTATAAAAATTATAATTTACACCATTCACCTCACCATCTCTTATTTCTCTAGTAGTAGAAGTCAATACTTTTTGTAAATTTGGATTATCTTTCAAAACCAAACCAATGATAGTTGTTTTTCCAACTCCTGAAGGACCAGCAATAACAAAATATTTTTTATTTATTTTATCCATATTGACTTTTTTCCTAAATCGTCTATAATATAAGTATTAAGACGAAGGGAATCCGAACGGTTAATTACCTAAGGGGACCCTTTTTATTTTTGCCTTAACTTCTTTTTTTCCTAAAAAATCATAATATTTAGTAGGCAACTTTTTATATAATGAAGAAGCAAATTTCTTATTCGGAAAAAGTATTTTTTCAAACCTATCTTCTTCAATTAAAAAATCTACTAACATTTTATAATCCCTTAATCACATCTTTCAATTTCTCTGGCAATTCAATCTCAAAAACCTGCACCTCTCCATCTAAATCTATAAATTCTAAATGATAAGCATGTAAGAATATTCTATTTAAATCAAACTTATCTTTACATCCTTTAATATTATATAAATCATCTCCAGCAACTGGATGACTAATTGCTTTTAGATGAGCTCTGATCTGATGAGTTCGACCAGTCTTAATTTGAATATTTAATAAAGTATAGTGACTAAATGATTGTTTTACTTCCCATAAAGTTAAAGCTTCTTTAGCTTCTAAATTACCACCCTTGGCTACCATTTTACCAGATCTTTTAGAACGAGCTATGGGAAAATCTATTTCTCCTTCATGATCTGTCATTTTTCCATGAACTAAAGCTAGATACTTTTTAACAATGCTTCTATTTTTAAATTGAGATTTTAAATGGCTAAATATTTTTTGATTCAAAGCCACTACCATCAATCCTGAAACTTTTTTATCCAAACGATGTACTATGCCTGGTCTAAACTCTGGGTTGTCACCTACTGTTTTGATTTGAGGATATTTCTTAATTAAATAATCAACCAGAGTATATTCTTGAACATTCTCTGCTGGATGAACTATCAAACCAGCTGGCTTTTCTAAAACTAAATAATTATCAGTTGCTTTGATTATTCTAATAGTCTTTTCCATCTCCATTAATTTTTTCCCACTGAGTAGAGGAAAATGTTTAGAAGATAGAGGAGGTTGTGAAATTTCTACCTTATCTCCCGCACTTAACCAATGATGCTTTTTTTTAATAATTGTACTGTTAACTTTAGCTTTTCCATCAACAACTAAACGCTGAATTTTAGATCTCGATAAATCAACTAATTTCTCAACTAAAAATTTATCCAACCTAACTTTGTCTTTTGGACATATAAATTTTTTCTTGGTATTTATCATATATATATAAAATATCAGAGTTTAAATAAATAATCCACCCCTGGGGTGGTATTTTAAGATTGATTTATTTGTATTGTATTAGTATAATTAGTATCATTAGTATATTAGTCAAGCTCAGCTCGATTAGTATTAAATTAGTATATTAGTATCATACTATTCGTATCATTAGTATATTAGAATCATTTAATTAGTATCATTAGTATATGAAAATAACCAAGGCTGTCATTGCCGTAGCTGGATCAGGAACTAGATTTTTACCAGCCACTAAATCCCAACCCAAAGAAATGCTACCTATTGTCGACAAACCGATTGTTCAATACGTGGTAGAAGAAATGGTTGAAGCTGGTATTACAGATATTATCTTAGTTACTAGATGGGACAAAAAACCTTTAGAAGATCACTTTGATCGAAGTTTTGAATTAGAATATAATTTACAAAAAAATAAAAAATTACAAAAGTTAGCTGAAATCAAAAAATTATCAAATATGGCTAACTTTATTTATATTCGCCAAAAAGGTCCTTATGGAAATGGCACTCCAGCTTTAAATGCCAAAAGTATTCTCGGTAATGAACCTTTTATTTATGCTTTTGGTGATGATCTAGTGAAATCTAAAATTTCTTTTACAAAACAATTATTAACTGCTTATCAAAAAAATCCCGGAATTATTTTAGGTGCACAAAAAGTTCCTAAGAATCAAGTAGATCGCTACGGAATCGTAAAATTAAAATCAAAGACTAAAAATGAAGTTACTAAAATAATTGAGAAACCATCTATCCGAAAATCTCCTTCTCAATTAGCTACTTTTGGTCGTTATGTTTTAAACTCGGAAATTTTAAATTTTCTAGCTAAACAAAAATTAGGTAAAGGTAGTGAATTGTGGCTAGTAGATGCCATTGAAGAATATATTAAAAACGGTGGAAAGGTTTATGTTCAAGAAATCGAAAACGGAAAATGGCTAACCACTGGCGATCCCTTAAATTATCTAAAAGCTACTATTGAATATGCTCTAGATCGAAAAGATTTAGCTGCTGATTTTAAAAAATATTTAAAAACTAAAATTTAAAAATAAAAAACATGATTCAAAATAAATTATCTAACGGGGTAAATAAAAAAATAATTCTCAGTCTCTTATTTATATTCATAATTAGCTCTGGTTTTGGCTGTACTAAAAATCCCTTAGTTAAAAAAGACGTAGTTCTTAGACCAGTCAGTATTGAAATTTGGGGTGTTCACGAAAATGAAAATAATTTATCTCTTTTAATAGATGCTTTTAAAAAAATACATCCAACTGTCACCATTAAATATAAAAAATTTACTCCTCAAGAATTTACTAATGGTTATTATGAGGATCAATTAATTAGTGAATGGGCCAAAGACAAAGGTCCAGATGCTTATTTCATTCCTAATAATTATATTGCCAAATTTAAAGATTTTATCACTCCTCTGCCAGCAAAAGTAAAACTTCCTTTTCGAGAAATAAAAACTTCTAAAATTGGTTATTTTTCTAAAACTGACGTAATAAATTACACTAAGGACTTACCAACCACTTCTTTAAAAAAACTAATTTCCAATTATCCAGAAGTAATCTACGATGATGTAGTAATTAATAATCAAATTCATGGTCTTCCTTTAAGCCTAGAAACTATTGGTCTCTTTTATAATCGGGATATTTTCAATAATGCTAATATTGCTCAAGCCCCTAAAAGTTGGGAGGAATTTAATGCTGCTGTAAAAAAAATTACTCAATTAAATTCGGATAACAAATTCATTCAATCTGGAACTGCCTTAGGAACAACAAATAATATTGATAATGCTTCGGAATTATTAATGCTTTTGATGATGCAAAACGGCGGTGATATAGTCAGTTCTAATAAAAGAATAAATTTTAATGACTATCAAAAAATTTCTCAAGCCATTAGTTTCTATAATGACTTTTCTAATCCAATTAAAGAAGTATATTCTTGGGATGAAAGTCAAAATAATTCTTTTGATGCTTTTAAGGCTGGTCAATTAGCAATGTTTTTTGGACTACCTTATCATATTGATGAAATTAAAAAATCTGCCCCAGCTTTAAATTTTGGAATTGCCCCTGTTCCTCAAGTAAATAAATCCAATCCAGTGAACATAGCTAACTATTGGAATTTAGTTGTTTCTCACAAAAGTAAAAATAGTGACATAGCTTGGGGATTTATTGATTTTGCGACCCAAGAAAAAAATGTTAAAATATATTTAGAGAACTCGCAACGACCAACTGCTCTCCGAACTCTACAAAATGATTCTAGTCAAAACAATTTAAATACCGAACCTTTTGCTAATCAAATTCTCAGTGCCCGTTCTTGGTATCATGGTCTTTCTCCAGAAATAGCCAAAAATTATTTAAAAGAAATGTCTAATTATATTAAAAATAATTCTTTAAAACCTAGTGATCTCGAAGATGTTTTGGAAAATACCGCTATTAAAATAAATCAGACAATTAATTAAGCGATACCAATATACGAATGACATACGAATTATACTAATATATTATTATTAAAATAATTTAAAATTAATAAACATTAAGAAAAAGCGATATGAAAAGCGATATAATTTACCCAAAATTATCTTATTTGGTTACTGGAATTTGTTTTCAAGTTCATAATGAGTTAAGACGTTATGGAAAAGAAAAACAATATGGAGATTTATTGGAATCTAAATTTATAAACGAGAATATAAAATATAAAAGAGAATATTATATAATAAATACTAGAAATATATTAGACTTTATAGTAGAAAATAAAATTATTCTCGAATTAAAAGCCAAAAAATTTATTACCAAAGAAGACTACTATCAAACTCAAAGATATTTACAATCAACAAATTTAAAATTAGCATTATTAATTAATTTTAGAAATAAATATTTAAAACCAATTCGGATAGTAAAAATAGATACTAATTACAAATCTAAATTTATTTAGCCTACATTAGTATATTAGTATCATGCTATTCGTATCATTAGTATATTAGAATCATTTAATTAGTATCATTAATATATTTATCCCGTTAGATAAAACTAATTTATTTTTCAAAAAATAATATAAAAAATTAAGCTAAATTAAAAATATGAATATCCTTACAAATAATTATCTAATGGGATGAAAAGAATATTACTCACATTATTATTTAGTTTAATTATAATCTTTCCTGGGTTTGTGCAAGCTACTATTGGAAATGATTGCGAAACTGATATTAATTGCGGAGAAATGTGTGAAGAATGCGACGATGATTATCATAGTGATACTTATCAAAAATGCATACTTAAACAAAACGATCTGCTAGATTGTTATGGACCATGCCAAGAATGTATAAATAGTGGTGGACAAGGAACATGCTCATACTTTTCAGATTATGAGCAACACGGATGTGATGCTGGATTTATTTGTGGTAGTAGTAGTACCTGTGAAGAAGACGAAGGAGGTTGTCTATATGATGATCAATGTGGTACTTGTGAAGAATGTACAAATTTTGAATGTGTATTTAAAATTTCAGATCCTGATTGTAGTGGACCATGTGATTACTGTGAAAGAGACGATTATGGAAGAGGTGCTTGCTTGCAAATCGTAGCTGGGTATCCATCAAGTGCTTGTGAAAATGGATATGTTTGTGGTGGTGGTAGTAATTGTATTACTGAATGTGCTTATCATGGCGGTGAATGCCAAGATTTAGCATGTTCATTTACTGAAAATATTGTAAAAGGCTGTGGAGATGAAGGCAATTTTTGTTGTAAAGACTATACCGGAGATACTTGTAGCGTCCCGTGTAGCATGTTTCCCTGTGAAGCACATGAAAATGAAGATACAGCTGAGAGCGCTTGCAGTGACCCAATGAAATATTGCTGTGTACCTAAAGATGAATGTACTGGTGGATCAAAAAAATTTACTATAACAGACACTTTAGATGGTTGCCCAGTTGGTTATAAGGAAGATCAAGACGCAACACTTAATTTACCTGATAACATGTATAATCAAATCTGTTGTCAAAAAAATGAAGATTACAAACCCAGTACTGTAGCCAATGTGGGAAAATTATTTGAAGGCATACCCTGCATAACAGACGGCAATTGTTCCACTGAAGACCTAGTTCAATTAGCAATTAATGTTTCTAAATTATTAACTGGTTTTGTAGGAAGTGTAGCTTTATTATTTTTTATAATTGCTGGCGTGAAATTAATCTTTTCAGCTGGTAAAGAGGAAAGCGTTAAAAGTGCTAAAGAAATGATGGTGCAAACTATTATTGGTCTATTTATTTTTCTAGGAGCTTATTTAATTATTCTATTTTTACAAGATAATATTTTAGGAACTAAACAAAAATATAGAATAGACAAAAAAGGTGCTTATAATAATGAATCACAATTCTGGACTTAAAACAATGTTGTCATTCCGGGCTTATTTATTTACATTGTCATTCCGGGCTTGACCCGGAATCTCAAATTCATAAATTATATTAACATTAAAAATAAGAAAAGCGATTATGAAACAATACTGTGTCTATATTTTAACAAATAAAAATAATACTGTTTTATATATTGGAGTCACTAATAATTTATTAAGAAGAATAAGGGAACATAAAAATAAAAAATTCAGAGGTTTTACAAATAAATATAATGTTAATAAATTAGTTTATTATGAAATTACTGATAATATTAATAGTGCTATTACTAGAGAAAAACAGTTAAAAAATTGGCGTCGTAAGTGGAAAATAGAATTAATTAATGAATTCAATTCAGAATGGAAAGATTTGTTTCATGATTTGTTTAATTAATAATTGAATATTTAATAATAGATAAATTAAAATTATATCGTCATTCCGGGCTTGAGGGTCTGTCCCAGCGTTAGCGAGGGTATCCGGAATCTCAATTTCAATGTTTAGTGGTATTAGAGATCCTATCGTCATTCCGGGCTTGACCCGCCTGCCTGCCGGTAGGCAGGGAATCTCGAGATCCTGAACAGATTGAGATCCTGAGTCAAGCTCAGGATGACATTGTTCAGGATGACATGGTTCAGGAAGACACGGTTTCAAGCTCAGGATAACATGGTTCAGGATGAAATTTTAACACAGTTTTTTAAATCAGAATTGACTATGGATAAAAATATTCGTAACTTTTGCATAATTGCCCACATTGATCACGGAAAGTCCACTTTAGCGGATCGTTTTTTAGAATTGACAGGAACTATTTCAGAAAGAGATATGAAAGATCAAGTTTTAGACACCATGGACTTAGAGAGAGAAAAAGGCATTACTATTAAATTACAGCCAATTAGGATGCAATATCAGGCTGCTAGTGGTGAGGATTATGTATTGAATCTTATTGATACTCCTGGTCATATGGATTTTGGTTACGAGGTTTCTCGATCAATTGCTTGTGTAGAAGGAGCTATATTGATTGTTGATGCCACTCAAGGTATTCAGGCTCAGACTTTAGTTAATTTAAGATTTGCTCAAGATCAGAATTTGAAAATTATTCCCGTGATGAATAAAATTGATTTACCAACCGCAGATACAGAAAAAGTTCGAAAAGAAATTATTACTTTATTACAATGTGAAAAAGATGATATTTTAGAAATCTCAGCTAAAACTGGTCAAGGAGTAGCAGAACTTTTAGAAGAAGTAGTTTCTAAATTTCCTAGTCCACCAGAAAATCAAGATCATAATTTAAATAGAGCTTTAATATTTGATTCTGTTTTTGATGAATATCAAGGAATTATTTCTTATGTGCGGGTTTTTGATGGATCTTTTAAAAGAGGAGACAAGATTAAATTTTTAGGCTCTAAAGCAGAAGATGAAATTTTAGAAGTGGGTTATTTTAGAATTAAAAGAGAAAAAACTGAGGAAATCAAGGCGGGAGATATTGCTTATATAATTACTGGTCAGAGAAATTTAGAAAGCGTTCGAGTGGGTGATACTATTTCTTTCCAAGGTCAAAATCCAGACCCTTTACCAGGTTATAAAGTAGTAAAACCAATGGTTTATGCTGGAATATATTCTCAAGGTGGTGATCGTTACGAAGAATTAAGAGAAGCAGTGGAGAAGATTAAATTAAATGATTCCTCAATTGAAGTTGCTAAAGAGTCTTCTCCAGTTTTTGGTTTTGGTTTTCGTTGTGGATTTTTAGGATTATTGCATTTGGATATTTTTTTACAAAGATTAGAAAGGGAATTTGATTTAGATCTAGTAGTGACTATTCCTTCTGTAGCTTATAAAGCTTATATTAAACAAGGTGGAGCAGAAAAATATGTTCAAGATAAAAGAATTAATATTTTAAAAGATGAAATGGGTAATTATGTAATTTTGACTAAGCCTTCAGAATTAGATTTACAATATGTAGAACATATTCAAGAGCCTATAGTAAAAATGGATATCATTACTCCAGCGGAATATATGGGATCAGTAATGGGTTTAGCGGACGAAAGAAGGGGTGTCTATCAGAATACAGAATATTTAGATAATGATTTAGTGGTTTTACAGTATGAAATTCCTCTTTCACCAATTTTAGTAGATTTTTATGATAAATTAAAGAGTGTTAGTCGGGGTTATGCTTCTTTGAATTATGAATTTTTAAAATATGACATAGTAGATGTTATTAAGTTAGATGTGCATATTGCAGAAGAACAAATAGAAGCTTTATCAAGTTTTGTTTATCGAGATGAAGCTTATAGAGTTGGAAAATCAATAGTAGAAAAATTAAAAGAATCAATTCCGCGTCAACAATTTGTAGTTAAAATTCAAGCAGCTATTGGTGGTAAAATTATTGCTGCCGAAAGATTGAGTGCTTTACGAAAAGATGTCACTTCTAAATTATATGGTGGAGATGTTAGTCGAAAAAAGAAATTACTTCAAAAACAGAAAAAAGGTAAAAAAAGAATGCAAAGTACTGGAAAGGTTGCTTTGCCTCAAGATGTTTATTTGTCAGTTTTGAAAAGAGACTAGCCTAATAAAGGAAGCATAGTCCAAGCAATTAAACTGATGATCATAAAAATAGCTAAAATTGTCCAAGTGATTTTTATAGCTTTTTTTTGCATTATTTTAATATATTATTAATTTTATTATTTTGGTACGACGTAATTGAATTTTATTTAGCCTAGGTGTATTATTTAAATATAAGATTTTTTGTAAAATAATTTTTTTACTCTAATTTGCTATTTTTGGTTGCAGGTTG
Source organism: bacterium (assembly GCA_021106915.1). Lineage (GTDB taxonomy): Bacteria > Patescibacteriota > Patescibacteriia > UBA1558 > S5-K13 > JAIOTH01. Next base: position 28,144 of record JAIOTH010000019.1, read on the forward strand.
TTTGGGTTTATTGTTTTATTCTACAGGCTATTCCTTATTTTTTATGATTTCCGCTCAAAAATATTTAAATTTCGTTACAAAAATTATTTCGCAAAAAATTTAATAATATTATATTATGATGTATAAGTATTTTAACAAATATTTGGATAATAATGAAGTCATTTTAAAAGTAATTTATCAGGCTAAGTTTTTTTTATTTTTAAAATTATTTTTTCTGCTCTTAGTTTTTTTATTAGATTTTTTTTTAATGATTCCGATTTTCAATTTAGGGAGGTGGGGAATTGTTTTCTTTTTTTTAATTTTATTATTTTGTGTATTTTCAGCTATTAGAATTTATCGTCAGTCTCTTTATAATGCTTTAGTAATTACAGATAATTATATTCATAGTTTTTATCATAATGGAATTCTAGATCGAGTGGTAGAGGAGTTTAAAATGGACAATATTCAAAAAATTGAAATTATTTATTTAAATTGGTTTTTAAGTTTTCTGAAAATAGGAGATATTTCGATATTTTTAAAAAATGAAAATGAATTGATTTTTGAAAATATCACATCACCTCAAAGGTTAAAGCGTTATATTCAGGAGTTGGTGATTTAGGTAGAATACAAATTACGGGATACGAACAACGAATTACGAATAACGAATTACTGGATATGAATTACGGAGTACGGGCTCGGTATTTTTTTAATTAAATAGAGTAGGTATATCTTGAAACTGGCGAATATCGCTTGACAAGTTTCTTTTTTTGGTGTATAATTTAATATTAAAATAAAAAAATAGGAGGATATTATGAGTAAGAAAAAAAGTGGAACAACTGTGTTCCAAAAAATGGGGATTGTTATTATAATAATAATCTTGTTTGCTATGTATATGGCAGCCAATAATATGATGGATGGTAAAAAAACCATTTTTCATAAAATTGGTGCCATTTTTTCTGGGGAAAAAGTTCAAGAGGTAAAAGTCAAGGCTGATAGCCTTTTGACTGATGCTGAGAGAGCTCTTGCTGAAGCTAAGAAAAAAAGTTTTGGAGAAAAAATTAGAGAATGGAAAATTTGGAAGAAGTTAACATTTGAAGATTTTAGTATTTTGGCTTTTTTAGGAAAATTAGCCTATTTACTAGTTATCGTTTTATTGTTAATTTGGAGGAAAGATCTTAAGAAAAAGAAAAGAGTAATGATTATTATTATACTTTTAGCTTTAGGATTTATTTTTTCAAGCTTGGATAAGGAAAATCTTACTTTTGGTAGAATTATTAGCTTAGGAATTTTTTTCTTAGTTCTTAGTAGATTAAAAATTGTGCCTCCAAATGAAAATCATGTAGTTATTGATTTTTTTGGAGTTTTTGTTTTCTATTCACTTAATCCAAAACAAGTTAATGGGAATAAAGATAAAAAAATAGGATTGAATTTTTATTTTAATTTTCCATGGCAAGTAGTGGTAATTGTTCCCACTGGAAATTCTGAAATTGAAATTAAAGAAGGTAATTTTCTTGCTAAAGAAACAGTTCCTTTTATAGCCGATGTTTCAATAACAGGAAGTTTTACAAATCCTAAATTAGCAGCTCAGAAAGTTCAACGTAAATCAGATGGGACGCTAGATATTGAGACATGGAGAACAGATAAAATTTTAGAAACATCTAAAAAAGCTATTCTAACAGCTGTTAGTCGTCATAACATTCAACAAATAACGGAATCAGATCCGGGTGTTATTGTTGAAATGAAAACAATGGTTGATACGGCTTTGGGTGTTTATGGGTTTACCTCTCATGATAATGCTTTATCTAATTTTAAAGATAAAGATGGTAGTTCAGTAATATTTGATTTAGGTAGACCAACTGCTGAAATAGCAAAATTGAAAGCAGAAGAGGCTAGAATTAATCGAGAGGAAGGCGTTGGTGTCAAAGAACAAGACAAAAATAAGGCAATTTATACCAAAAAGAAAGAAGCTAACGAGAAATATTTAGAAGCTTTAGGGGTTATTACTATTAATTCTAATGATCCAATAGCCATGACTTGGGGTAAGATTGCAGAAGCAATTGGTCAACCTTACGATAAGATTGCTAGTGATAGTAATCTTAATGACATGATTAAAACTCTGGATGGTAAGGTTCAGATTTTTGCGGGACCAGATGGGGTTTTGAGTTTGAAGGCCATGAAAGAGTCATTGGCTGGAATTATGACTCCAAATCCTTAATTACATTAAAGGAAGTTGTAAATATTTACAACTTCCTTCTTTTTTTTGTTAAAAAGGAAATTTTTTAGTATAATATAATTATGACTAGAAATAATTCATTATTTTTTAGAATTTTATCTTCTAAACTTTTTTTTATTGTTTTTTTATTGATAGTAATTTATTTAGCTATCAATGTTTATGGTGAGTTTAAAAAAAGATCTCAAGTCAAAAAAGAAATTAGTGATTTACAAATGGAGATTAAAGATTTAGAAAAAGAAAATAGTGATTTATTAGGATTAATAGGATATTTTGAGACTGATGAATATGTAGAATCTTTTTCTCGAGAAAAATTAGGTTATAAAAAGCCAGGTGAAAAAATTATAATTTTTACAGAAGATGATTCCGGAATTATAAATTATACGGAAGATGTAAAAAATGGTAAAATTAAAGTAGCTAATATTAAATTATGGTGGAATTATTTTTTTAAATAGACCTATCCAGAAATTCTTTCGTTACGAGAATTCTTATTTCTTAACGAAGCAAGGAAAATGATTAAAATACTTTATAATGTACTGGATGTACATTATAAAGTATTTTATGAAATTTGACGAAGCTGTAGTTAGAAATAAAAATTTGGAGTAGAAATGAGCTTCCGGAGAGGTCTAATAAATAAATGTTTAAGAATAGAAAAAAAATATTTTTTGGATTAGCAATATTTATTTTAATACTTTTTTTATTAAGTACTTTGGATTTATATATTTCTAAAAAAGATATTTTTTGTACGAAATATTTAATTAGTGCTTTTCATTTGCCAATTGTCAAGGTTAATAATGAATTGATTAATTCCAGTGATTATTTTCAAGCTTGGAGAAATTATCGAAAGTCTTTTTTAAAGCCTTTAGGGAAGAATAATAAAAATTATAAATATTTAGTAATAGATACCATTATTAGGGAAAATTTATTAAAACAAATTGCTGATGACTTAGAGATAAATTGGCAGGATCAAGAGTTCGAGGACTTTAAGAAAAATTTTTATAGAAAGTATATTGGTGAAGAAAATTTTAATAATTTAAAAAGTGATACTAATTGGCAAGAAAGTTATTTTTGTCATTATGTTATTCGTCCTTTATTTTTAAGATTTAAGGTCGATGAAAAATTAATAGCTGATGAATTGAATCGAGAAAAAAAGAAAGAAATAGAAGAGATTTATGAAAAAATTATTGATCAACCAAATTTGTTCGATGAATATTCTCAGACTTATCAAGATCCAGATTTAATTTCTACAGGAACAATTGGTTGGATTCCTTATCAAAATTTGCCAGATAATTTGAGAAATAAAATATTAAATTATCAAATAGGGGATTTTAGTCCAATTTTGAAAAGTTTATCAGGTTATCATATTTATAAGTTAACTGGTAAAATAAAAGATGAAAAGAATGGGGATTTTTATTATCAATTACGACAGATATTTTTGCCTATTAAAAATTTTGAAAGTTATTTTCAGGGTTATATTCAAGAAAGTAATATTAAAGTTTATTTAAAATAAATATAAAAATGATGTCATTCTGAACCATGTCATCCTGAGCTTGACTCAGGATCTCAATTCATTCAGGATCTCAAAGATTCCGGATCAAGTCCGGAATGACAACAGGCATCGCTAACACTGGGGCAGACTCTCAAATCCGGAATGACAACATTATTTCAATCAAGCTCATAATAATGTAAGTAAGTTTAGAATTAAAACAAAAATAAAAAATGATTAATTTATCTAATGTCTCAAAATTTTATAAGCCTAATGTTTGGGCTCTTAATAAAGTTTCTTTAAATATTAATCCTGGAGAATTTGTTTCTATTGTTGGGCAAAGTGGAACTGGTAAAAGCACTTTAGCTAAGATTTTATTTGCCGAAGAAGCTCCTACGGAAGGTAAAGTAGAAATTGGTGGCTGGGATATAACTAATATAGGTTTAAGCGAAATTCCTTATTTAAGAAGGCAAATTGGTTTTGTTTTCCAGGATTTTAGATTATTGAAAAGGAAGAATATTTATGAAAATATTAGTTTTGCCATGGAAACTTGTGGAATTGATTCAGAGCAGATAAATAAAGTTGTTCCTCAAATTTTAAAAATAGTTGGTTTGCAGAATAAAGTTGATCGTTATCCTCATCAATTATCTGGTGGAGAACAACAGAGGACGGCTATTGCCCGAGCTTTGGTTCATCAACCGAAATTATTGATAGCTGATGAGCCTACGGGAAATTTAGATTCTATTAATTCTAGAGAGATTATAGATTTACTATTAAGAATTAACAAATTAAACACCACAATAATTTTAGTCACTCATAATAGAGATGTAGTCAATAATTTAAATAAAAGAGTAGTGACTTTAGATGATGGAAAAATTATTAGTGATCAAAAAAATGGAAGATATATACTTTGATTTTTTTAGAAAATCAAAGGAATTATTAATTTTTTAATTTTAAATTTTAATTGAAGTCATTCACTTTTGACTGGGGGATTAAAAATTTATCATTAAATTAAAATTTAAAATTAGGAATTTAAAATTTATATACTATGTTTACAACATTTTTAAGAATTATAAAATTTGCAGGGCAGAGTTTTGCTCGAAATATTTGGTTATCAGTAATTAATATTACAATTTTAGTTTTGACTCTTTTAACAATTAATTTTTTAATAATTTTTAATCTTTTAACTACTGGAGCAGTTGATATTATTAAAGATAAGGTAGATGTTAGTGTTTATTTTAAAGAAAATGTTGCTGATGAACAAATTCAAGAAGTTCAGAGTAAGATTTTAGATTCTCTATACATTGATGATGTTCAATATATTTCACCAGAACAGGCTTTGAAGGATTTTAAGGCTAAACATGAATCAGATCAGGATATTTTACAGGCCGTCACTGAGCTAGAAAGAGAAAAAGAGGCGGTTTTTTTACCTAGTATTAGAATTAAGGCTCAAAATATATCCTTATATGGGGATATTTTGAAGGAATTAAAAGAGAGTCAGTATAGTAATTTATTTGAAATAGACGAGGCTCAATTTCGAGATTATGCCACTATTACCGAAAAAATTAATACTATTTCTAATAGAGTGGAAATGGTTGGTTACATAGTATCTTTGATATTTTTAATTATTGCTTTTATGATGGTTTATAATACCATTAAAGTAGCTATTTATACTCATCAAGAAGAAATATCAATTATGAAATTAGTAGGAGCTACCAATAATTTTATTAAGAGTCCTTTTATAGTAGAAATAATTTTTTATAATATTATTGCTTTGTTGATAGTTGTGATTTTATTTTATTTATCGATGTCATTTGTTCAACCAATGTTGAATAAATTATTTGCTGGTTATTCGGTTAGTGTTTTAGATTATTATAATTCAAAATTTTTATTAATATTTTTAGGACAATTTATTTTTACAGTTTTATTTTCAGTATCAACTAGTTTGATGGCTATGAAAAAATATTTAAAAATATAGTAACAATTTTTAAGCTGTAAAATAATTATATATTTTTAAACAAAAAAATCGCTATTTTAATGTAGCGATTTTTATATTGAGCTTATTATCTAAGCCTAAGAAGTCTTTTTTTCTGTTTCAATACTAACAATATTTCTAGGTTTAAGTTTACCATCAAATCTTTTTACTTTTTTAGTAGAAAATTTAACTATTCCAGGTTTAGTTGATAACAAAGTATCATCACCGCCTCTTTTAACATTTAAACCAGGGTAATATTTAGTACCTCTTTGTCTGACTATTACTTGACCTTGATTTATTCTTTGTCCATTTTGAGCTTTAATTCCAAGTCTTTTACCTTGAGAATCTCGACCCAGCGAGGTAGATCCACCAGCTTTTTTATGTGACATAAGTTTTATTTAATATTAAATAGCTCGTTTGAATGAGCCATATAAATAAAAGTATAACAAGATTGGTAATATTGTCAATAGACTTCTTCGGAAATTCGTTTTTACTACAAATTCTTATTTATCACTACAGTTTCGTTAAATTTTATAAAATATTTTAATAATTTTTATTTATTATCAAAGATAAAGTGTTATTTTTTTGTTGACAAAAATGATAATAGTTTGTAAGTTTAGAATAAATAAATCATTAAGGAGGAATTATGATTATGGTAATTATTTGTACAGGTATTTTTATAGAGAGCTTGATGATAATTTTAGCAGAAGCGAACGGTACAATGTATTCGGTGGATAAAAGATGGGAATTTATAGGTAAAATGATGTCAACAATCAAGGGAAATATAATTACTAGTTTGATTGTTATGTTAATTATCTCAGGTATATTCTTTTTTTTCCGTCAAAATAAAGATGCTTTGATGCTTTATTATGGGTCATTAGCATTGTATGTATTGGTAAAATTTTTTGTTATTTCTTTTGGTAGAACTTTTCGCATTTAATTTATGACAAAGTTGTTTATTGAGAGTGTTTTATTTTTAGTATTAAAGTATCTAAGAGGAGGAAACAATGAAAAATATTTTATTTGTAGCTATAATAGCTATTTTGGGAGCCTGTTCTCATAATATTGCTACGGAATGGGAGTGTCAGGATTTTGAAAATGACATCAGCGATTCGAAGGACATTAAAAAAATATTTAATAGTGATACTTTAGCGGTAGAATGTTTAGGGATTACTTATTATCATAGAACTCTTTCTAAAAGCAGGAAAGCTTTTAATTTTACAGTTAATGATAAGCTTTATGTAGCTGTAATTATTGAAGAAGATCAAGTTTTTCAGGCTAAGGAAATAGGTTTGCATCATATTGCAGCTTTATTAAAGTATCCCAAATATGAACCTGGAAATATGAGTTTTTTGAAAAAGAATATTATAGCTGGTCGTATTGGTTACTACGACTACAATCTGGTATTTACTGGAATCAATAATTCTTTTGATAAATATTATGATCGTATTATTTGGTATGAAAGTACTAAACATTATGAAACAGAAAAGAAGCTGAAAAAGCTTCAAAAAAAATTAGATAAAAAAAATAAAAAAGACCCTTAATTGCAAGGGTCTTTTCTTTTTTATTTTTTTTTGACCAAATCCAGTTTAAATGCTATTATAAGGGAGTTATAGAGCATATTTCTATTCGTTTTTTTGTATTTTTTATGCAAATTGATAATATATTTAATATGGTAAAATAAAAATTTGAAATTAAATCATTAAATTGAAATTAAAAATTGTGTCATTAATTTAAAATTTAAAATTAAACATTAAATATTCATATATATATATGTATTCTAAAGAAGTATTAGAACATTTTAAAAATCCCCGTAATCAGGGTCAAATTGATAATCCAGATGTCATAGGGCAAGTTGGTAATCCAGTTTGTGGAGATGTCATGAAAATTTATTTAAAAATAAATCAGAATTCAAAGGATATTAATAAATCTAAAATTGAAGATATTAAATTTGAGACCTTGGGTTGTGCAGCCGCAATTGCTTGTTCTTCAGTTGTCACTGAAAATACCAAAGGAAAAACTTTGGAAGCAGCTTTAAAAATAAACAAGGATTTAATTTTAAAAAAATTAGGTGGTTTACCTTTACCAAAAGTTCATTGTTCAATGTTAGCTTTAGAGGGTTTAGAAAAAGCTATTAAAGAATATTTAGCAAAACATTAAAACACGATATAGTGAGAATTAATAAAATAGATTGTTACTAAAAACTAACAATTAAAAACTAATAATATATGATTAAATTAGATAAATCCCCACAACTTAGGGGTAAGTGTGGGGATAAAAAAATTGAAGATAAATTGAAAGAAATTAGAAAAGTTTTAGAGGGTGATGGTGGAGGTTTAGAGGTTATTAAATATGATGAGAAAACCAATATTTTACAAATAAAATTATTAGGTATGTGCCAAGGATGTCCAATGGCTGAAGTGACAGTCAAGGATTTTATTGAAAAAGAGCTACAAAAAATAGAACCTAAGATTAAAGTAGAGAAAGTTTAAGGCAGTATTTAGCGTATTTACCTTGAATCATATCATCCTGAAGATGTCATTCCGGACTCGATCCGGAATCTCAATTTCAATGTTAGTGGTACTAGAGATCCTGAGTCGAGCTCAGGATGACAGAATATATCACTAACGCTGAGGTAGACCCTCAAGCCCGGAATGACAAATAAATAATTAGTATATTAGTATCAAATTATTAGTATCATTAGTATATATGAAACAAATTTATTTCGACAATGCAGCGACAACGCCAGTAGATAAAGAAGTGTTAAAGGCCATGGAGCCTTATTTTTTAGTTGAATTTGGTAATGCTTCCTCTATTCATAATTTTGGTCAACGAGCAGAGGCTGCTATTTTAAAATCTAAAGATATTATTGCTGATTTTTTAAAGTGCCAGGCTCAGGAAATTATTTTTACCTCGGGTGCTACAGAGAGTAATAATACAGTTTTAAAAAGTGTTTTTGTTGATTTCAAAGGGCATCTAATAACAACTTTATTTGAACATCCTGCTATTTTAGAAACCGCTAAATATTTATCTCAAAACGGAGTAGATGTTACATTTATTAAGCCAGAAAAAAATGGTTTAATAGATTCGCAAAAAGTCCTTAAAGCAATTAAAAAAGAGACTCGTTTAATTTCTATAATGTATGTTAATAATGAAATTGGTACCATTCAACCGATTGGTAAAATTGGTAAAGAATTAGTAGAAATTAATAAAAAAAGAGAAAATCCAGTTTTATTTCACACAGATGCGGTGCAAGCTATGTATTTTTTACCAATGCAAATAGATCGTTTGAGGGTCGATTTTATGTCAATTTCTGGTCATAAAATTTATGGTCCCAAGGGAATGGGTCTTTTATATATTAAAGATGGTCTTAAATTAAAACCTTTATTGCATGGTGGTCATCAGGAAAATGGTGCTCGGGCTGGAACTTATAATGTTCCTGGAATTGTTGGTTTAGGTAAGGCCGTGGAACTCTTATCAAAAGCAGAACATCAAAAAGAGTTAATTAGAATTGAAAAATTAGGCAATTATTTAATAGAGAAAGTTATGGAATTGGAAGGAGTGTCTTTGAATGGTGATCCTCAAAATAAATTACCTTATAACTCTAATTTTTTATTTAAGAATGTAGAGGGAGAATCTTTGTTATTGAAGTTAGATTTGGCGGGTATTGCTTGCTCTACTGGCTCAGCTTGTGCTTCTGGTTCTTTAAGTGCCTCTCATGTTTTATTGGCGATTGGTATTCCACATGAAGAAGCTCATGGATCATTAAGAATTAGTCTGGGAAAAATGAATGATAAAAGCGATATTGATTATTTTTTAGAAATATTATCAAAGTCACTTACTGAATTAAGATCATTTTCACCTTTTAAATAAATGAGCAATTTTTTAGATTCATTAAAAATTTTTTTTAGAAAGAGAGTTGTTTTTTGGTCTTTGATTGTGGCGTTAGTTTTAAATTCTTATCTTTGGTATTTAATTCGTAATTTTATAGATTTTAATCGAGATTTTCATATTTTGCATTATAATGCTTATTTTGGAATAGATTATATTGCTCCAGCTCAACAATTTATTTACTTACCATTTTTAGCTCTGGGAATCTATTTAATTAATTTGTTATTTGCTTTTATTTACTATCATTACAGTAAAGGATCCTGGATTTTTTCTTATATTTTTTTAGCAGTCGGAATTTTTATCAATATTGAATTAATAATTTATTTAATAAAAATAATCGGTATAGAATATTAAACATTAATTTAATATTTAGATTTTATTACCTGCCTGCATACCTACATTTCATTTCGGTATGTAAACTGGTAGGCAGGGATATTAGAATTTATTTATTAGAAATTTATTTAAAAATATGTCCCCAGAAATATTAAAAATATTTATTTTAACAGCTTTTTCAACTTTTATAGCTTTTGGGATTACACCTATGCTTATTAATTTTTTATATAAGCATAAATTAGGAAAGCAAATTAGAACTGAAAGTAAGGCACCAGTTTTTTTTAATTTACATAAGAAAAAAGAGGGTACGCCAACTATGGGCGGAATTATAATTTGGGCGACATTATTAATAGTGATGATAATTACTTATTTATTGAATATTATTTTTCCAGGGACTTATTTAGCAATTTTAAACTTTTTTTCTAGATCGCAAACTTTACTTCCTTTAGGAGCTTTAGTAGCTTCAGCTTTAGCAGGTCTTTTAGATGATTATTTGGGAGTTAAAAGAATAGGTAAAAATGGTGGAGGATTAAGTATTGTTCAGAGATTATTAATTTACATTGGCATATCTTTAATTGGTGCTTTATGGTTCTATTTTAAATTAGATTGGGATATTTTACATGTTCCTTTTGTAGGTAATTTTAATATTGGTTGGTTGATTATTCCAATTTTTACTTTAGTCGTCACTTCGGTTTCTTTTAGTGTTAATGAAACAGATGGTTTAGATGGCTTGGCTGGAGGATTGCTTTTAATTTCTTTTGCAGCTTTTGGTACAATTTCTTTTTTACAAGGTCGTTATGATCTAGCAGTTTTTTGTAGTGTAATAGTGGGTGCTTTAGTAACTTTTTTATGGTTTAATATTCCGCCAGCTCGTTTTTTTATGGGTGATACTGGTTCAATGAGTCTAGGAGTCACTTTGGGAGTGATTGCTATGTTAACTAATACGCTTTTATATTTACCTTTAATTGCTGGTATATTTTTATTAGAATCTTTATCAGTGGTAGTTCAATTAAGTTATAAGAAATTGAATAATGGTCGAAAGTTATTTAGGTCTACGCCGATTCATCATCATTTTGAGGCTATTGGTTGGTCAGAGCCAAAAATTGTAATGCGAGCTTGGCTTTTAGGTGGTATTGCCTCTGTAATAACTTTAATTATTTATTTATTTGATAAGGGAATTTAATTAGTTAGTAGTTGGTAGTTTGTAGTTTTTAGCTACCAACTAAAAACTACAAACTACCAACTAAATTTATGAATTTCAAAAACAAAAAAATTTTAATCATGGGTTTGGGGATTATCGGCAAGGGATTGAAAGATGCCTTATTTTTTTATGAACAAGGAGCAAGAGTGACAGTAACAGATTTAAAAACAGCTGATGAATTAAAAAAATCTACTGACATTTTAAAACAATATCCAGACATTAAATTACATCTTGGAGGTCATCAAAAGAGTGATTTTTTAGATACTGATTTAATTGTCCGGAACCCAGCTATTCCTTCTAACTCTAAATTTTTAAAATTAGCTCAGGAAAATGATAAAAAAATTGTCATGGAAGATTCTTTAGCAGTAACTTTAACAGAAGCTCAGGTAATAGGAATCACTGGAACCAGAGGAAAGACAACTACTGCTACTCTAATTTATGAAATTTTAAAATTAGCTGGCAAAGATGTTTATTTATCGGGAAATATTAGAGGAAC
>JAIOTH010000006.1 GCA_021106915.1 bacterium
AGCTGGTTTACGGGTTGACTCTCGTTTTTTGAGATTGGGTGATAAGTTTTTAAGCACACTTTATATAATTACTTATCCTAGATTTGTAAGTGTTGGTTGGTTTGCGGCTGTAATTAATTATTCTATTCCTTTGGATGTATCAATATACTATTACCCAATGGAATCAGAAAAGATTCTTAAAAAATTAAAGAGTAAGGTTGGTAATTTAGAAGCTCAACTAACTTCTGACGCTGAAAAAGGAGCTCCTCGAGATCCTCAAATGCAGACTGCTTTAGCGGACATAGAAAATTTAAGGGATAATTTAACTCAAGGTACGGAGAGATTTTTTCAAATGGGTTTTTATATTACTGTTTATGCTAATTCTAAAAAACAATTAGGAAAAAGAATGGAAATAATTGAGAATTTATTTGGTTCAAAATTGATTTTTACCAAAAAAGCTTTATTTACTACTAAGCAGGGATTTAATTCTACTTTACCACTAGGAAATGATGAATTATATATAGTAAGTAATATGAATTCTTCTCCAGCTTCAGCTTCTTTTCCTTTTATTTCTTCAGAATTAACTAGTGACGATGGAATATTATATGGCATTAATCGTCATAATAATTCTTTAATTCTATTCGATCGTTTTTCTTTACAAAATGCTAATGCCGTGGTTTTTGCTACTTCTGGTGCTGGAAAATCTTATGCTATAAAATTAGAAGTTTTGCGTAGTTTAATGATGGGAGCAGAAGTCATAATTATTGATCCAGAAAAAGAATATCAGCATTTATCGGAAGCAGTTGGTGGAAGTTATATTAATTTATCTTTGAATTCAGATAGCAAATTAAATCCTTTTGATTTACCAAAAGGTTTAAGTAAGGATGTCAGTACAGCAGATATTATTAGAAGTGCTATCATTAGTTTAAAGGGTTTAATACGTTTAATGGTTGGAAAATTAACTCATTTGGAGGACTCTTTGGTGGATAGAGCTTTATTAGAAACTTATGCTAAAAAAGATATTACTGCTGATAGTAATTTAGATAATGTAGAAGCTCCCTTAATGGAAGATTTTGAACAAGTCTTAGAAGGAATGGAAGGAGGTGAAAACTTATCTCAGAGAGTTAAAAAATATACCGAAGGAACTTTTTCTGGTTTATTTAATAGTCCTACTAATGTAGATACTGCTAATCAATTAGTAATTTTTAGTGTTCGGGATTTAGAAGATGAGTTAAGACCGATAGCGATTTATACGATTATCACTTATATTTGGAATATAGTTCGGTCTCAGATGAAAAAGAGAATTTTGGTGATTGATGAGGCTTGGTGGTTAATGCAACATGAAGATAGTGCTAAATTTATTTACGCCTTAGTAAAAAGATGCCGAAAATATTATTTGGGTATTACTACTATTACTCAGGATGTAAATGATTTTTTACGTTCTCCTTATGGTCAAGCCATTGTGACGAATTCTTCCTTACAGCTTTTATTAAGACAATCACCAGCATCGATAGATATGATTCAAAAAACTTTTATGTTAACAGATGAAGAAAAGTATTTACTTTTACAGGGTAAAGTTGGTCAAGGAATATTTTTTGCTGGTAATAAGCACGTGGCTATTCAAATAGAAGCTTCTTATACTGAAGATCAATTAATTACCTCTGATCCAAAACAGCTTTTAGAGATAGAAGAAGCTAAGAAGGAATTTGAGAGAGCCAATGCATAATATTATTTTAAATTTTATACTTTTAATTTTAAACTAATTATATGACTAAAAAACAAAAATATATATTAATAATTACTTTAATAATAGTTTTATTGGTAATTTTAATGGTTTTTTTATTGACTAGAAAAGAAGAAGAGTTAATTGTGAAAAAAGAAGATCCTCAAATTGAGAAAATAGTAGATTTAGTTGATAATCAAGTTAAGAATGATATAAAGAGTGATTTTAATTCCATTGAATTTGAAAAAGAAAATGAATTTTCAGATGAATTTGTTATAAAAATGGTTGCTAGAAATTTTATAGAGAGGTATGCTACTTGGTCCATTGATAATAAGATGGAAGGTATAGAAGCTATAAAAAATATTAGTACGGATACTATATTTAAAGCGGTTTATAATGAACGACAAGCTTATCAGGTGAATGCAGAATCAAAATTTTACGGTATTACATCTAGAGTTTTAGATTTTAAAATTTTAGATTTAGAAGACGCTAAAGTGAAAGTGGCTTTATCCATTCAACAAGAAGAAAAGAAAATTGATAATACAAAAATAAATTATCAGGATTTAGAACTAGAATTGGTAAAAAATAATGACGAATGGTTGGTTAGTTCTATTTTTTGGAAATAGTTTAAATATAATATGGTAGAAGCTTTAAAATTTCCAAATCGAAATCGTAGTAAGAATAGTGATCCTAATTTAGGAAGAGCTGGTCTAATGAATGTTAGGAATCGAAATTCAGGTAGTTCACAATCAAAAAACTTGGCTGGTGCTTGGAATAGAAGAAGAAATAGAGGATTATCATCTTCAAAAAGTGATTTATTAAGTGTCGGAAAATCATTTGATAAAAAGAAGAAATTAAAGAGTTATGCGCGCTATAGTTTAAGTATTAAGACTATAGCTTATATTTGGCCCATTCTTTACCTTTTGTTTCACGCTGTGAAGAAATATTTAAAGGGGGATGAAAATTATTGTAAATTCTTGGATCCTAAAGTTCCAGACGCAATTAATGTTAAGAATATATTAAGTAATAATGAAACAAATTGTTGGTGGGTTATAATAGCTGTGTTTTTAGTTTTGTTGGCAGTGATATTTTTATTGGCATTAGCTTTAATTTTTTTAGGAACAATTATTGATGTTTATATACATCCTTGGAAAATATTTACAGTGAATTTCAAATTATTGTCAATTTTTGTGAAGGCTTTAATTGATTAAATAATATAAAAATATTGATTATGAAAAATATATTGTTAAAATTTGAGGTTTTATTTAAGAAATAACTATTTAAAAAGATGAAAAAAAAGATTGTCTATATAGTAATATTTATATTAATAATTTTTATTTTTGCTTTTTTGATATATAATATTTTTTTTGGAGGAAGAGAAAAAATAGAACCAGAACCAATTGTTGGAGAAACAGAACCAGGAACTTTACCAGGCATAGGAGAGGGAGAGCCTACTGTTATAGGGGAAGAATTAGAAAAACTTGAACCAGGAGAATTATCACCAAGAGAGAAAGAATCAATAACTGAAAAAGCTATTGGAGGATTTACTAAATCAGAGGCTATTTCAGAAAGAGCTATAAAAATGGAAAATATTGGTTCAGACAATTCAATAACTTATTATGATGAAAGAAATGAACAATTTTATAAAATAAATAATAATGGAGAAGTATCAAGATTGTCAGATAGTAAGTTTTATTCAGTTAAAAATGTAGTTTGGTCACCAACTAAAAATCAGGCTATTATTGAATATCCAGATAGTCGAAAAATTTTATATGATTTTGATAAAGATGAATATATAGCTAGTTTTCCTAAAGAAACTCAGGATTTTAGTTTTTCAAAAACTGGTGGACGACTTTCTTATGAATGGATTGGGGATTATAAGGATCAAAATTATTTAGTAGTTTCTAATGCGGATAGTTCAAATTTTAAATTTATTCGTCCAATTGCTGATCAAGCTAAAAATATTGATACAGTTTGGAGTCCTGATAGTCAAGTTTTGGGTACTTTTCGTAAGCAATATGATGGTCAAAGACAGGAAGTTTTTTTCCTTAATGAAGATAGAAAAAATATTAATGCTTTATTAGTGGATGGAATAAATTTTGAAGGAAAATGGGATCGAGATGGAGATCGTCTTTTATATAGTGTAGATAGATATAAGGATAAATTTATCCCAACTTTGTATGCAGCTAATGGTCAAACTGATAAATTAGGAAGTGGTAAGAGGGATTTAAATTTGCATACTTGGATAGATAAATGTGATTTTAGTCAAAAAAATGGGGATTTAGTTTATTGTGCTGTGCCAGATTATTTACCAGACGGAAGTGGTCTTTATCCTGAATTTGCAGAAGGAATACCTTATAGTATTTACAGTATAGACATGAAAACTGGTAGAAGTAGTCAGATTGCTATTCCAGTAGTAAATAATCAGCGAGTTGGTATTGAAAAAGTATATGTTAATAAAGGAGATAAGAAAATTTATTATACCAATAGTGGAGATAATAGATTATATGGAATTGATTTATAATCGAATCAAACTCGATCAGATGTAATTTTGAACCAGGTTATCCTGAAGATGTCATCCTGAACCATGTCATCCTGAGCTCGACTCAGGATCTCGAGATTCCCTGCCTACCGGCAGGCAGGCGGATCAAGCCCGGAATGACGATAGGATCTCTAATACCACTAAACATTGAGATTGAGATTCCCTGCCTACCGGCAGGCAGGCGGATTAAATCCGGAATGACAACAGGCATCGCTAACGATGAGGTAGACCATCAAGCCCGGAACGACAATGAGATTCTAATAAATATTTGATTAATAATATATAACAATGAATAAAGATAAAAATATTTTATCAGCCTCAATAATAGTATTAATTTTAATTGTATTGTCTTTTTTGATATATAATATAGTTTATAATATTGATATTTATAATAAAAAAAGAGATTTTAGAGTTATTGAAAGTCAAACTGATGAAGAATATAAAATAACGACTTTTATTAATGATCCTATTAATGGCTCTAAGACAGCTCCAATTAATCTTTATTTTTTTGGAAATTATGAAACTAGCGAATCAAAACAAGGATTAGAAATAATCAAACAGATTTTAAAAAAATATCCAGAAAAAGTTAATTTAGCTTGGAAAGATTTACCTTATTTAGATGAAGGATATTTTAAATCAGGGATAAATATAGCAACGGCTTTGGCTGGAAAATGTGCTTTAGAGCAAGACAAATATTGGGAATTTAGCGATTACTTATTTAAAGAAGAAAATCTTGGTTTTGATTATTATACAAAAATAGCTCAGGATTTGGGAATGGATGTTGGTAAATTTATTCTTTGTTATAATAGTAGAAAATATTTAACAGATATTAGTTATAATGTTCAGGAAGCAAAAGTTTTGCGAATAGATAAAATTCCGACACTTTTTATA
>JAIOTH010000122.1 GCA_021106915.1 bacterium
AGGTAACCTTTTCAGAAATAGAAGAATATGGTGTTGATACTTATCTTAATGAGATAGCAAAAGAGCTAAAAGAGTGTAATTATAAACCACAACTATGTTCCCAAAGCAAACGGCAAAATGCGTCCTTTAGGAATTCCAACGATAAAGGATAGGATTGTACAAATGAGCTGTAAATTAGTAATAGAGCCAATATTCGAAGCCGATTTTGAAGACTGTTCATACGGATTTCGACCAAAACGTTCAGCTAAAGATGCAGTTTCAAGAATAAAGTCTAATCTAAAATCAGGAAAAAGTACGGTTTATGATGCAGATTTATCGGCATTTTTGACAATATACCACACGACAAATTAATGTTGTTGGTTTCTAAAAGAGTATCAGATAAACGAGTCTTAAATCTAATAAAAATGTGGTTAAGAAACTCAGTTTTTGAGGATAATAAACTACATAAAAGTAGGAAAGGAACTCCTCAGGGTGGTGTTATATCTCCGTTATTAGCAAATATTTATCTAAATCTAATAGATAAAGCTGTATTTCGTAAAGATGGTCATTTCAAGAAATTTGGGATTACTATGGTAAGATATGCTGATGATTTTATTTTGATGGGTAATAAATTACCCCAAAGCTCTCTTGATTATCTAAAGAGAATGTTGGATAAGATGGAATTGAAAATCAATACAGAGAAAACGAAACAACTTAATGCGCGTAAAGAACCATTTGATTTTTTAGGATTTACATTTCGTTATGATAGAGGTATTTATGGCAACAATTCAATGTACTGGAATGTTATTCCCAGTAAGAAAAGTGAAATTAAGATTCGTAAGAACCTCAATGAGACTTTCCGTTATTGCCGTCACTTTAGCTCAGAATTAATTGTTAAGCGTTTAAATCCTAAAATCCGAGGGTGGTTGAACTACTTTACTATAAAGGGAGTAAGCTATCCTCATCAAGCCAAGAGTAGGCTGGAATGGTATCTTGATAAAGGTTTTTATAACTTTTATAAGCGCAAAAGTCAAAGACGATGTAAGCTCTATCGCCGTAGAGCTTTTGAGTATTTAGTCCAGAACTATGGATTAATAAATCCTCTAAAATACTAAAATTTTTGATCTTGTGAATGCTTATGATGAATCTTGTCGGTAAGCCGTATGCGGGAAAACCGCCCGTCCGGTTTGACGAGGGTTGCAGGTTTCAGCGAAACCTGCTTCTACTCTACATTTCAGCAAGAAGAAAAGCAGGAAGAACTTGGCGCACACCATACATTAGGTGAATTCAAGAAAGAGTATTTGAAAACTTTCAGTTTATTGTAATTTGATATAGTTTTTTAGCATTGAGGATATTAGATCTTTAAAGAAATATAAAGTGGGTTAGTTATTTTAGCAATGAAATAATGGATGAAAATTGATTATAATTTTGGCGAGAAAATAGCAGTAATCAGAGGTTTCAGTTAGATTTATTGATTTTTTTTAAGTTGTAGCTTAATGGTAACAATGATCTAAAATTTGATAAAATAATTGTGTTGAAAGGAATTTAAGTTTTAGTTTTACCGAATTAACGAAAATGGACAATCACATACGGATTTCAGCTGCTTGAGTTTAGTACGAAAAGGCGGTGCTTTAGTTGTTCAATAAAATATTTAACAAAAAAGATTAGATTTTCTTAGTGTTGAGATTTTTGCTTCTAATGAAAATGACATCTTCCAAAAAAAAATAAAAATCTTGGATTTGTTTTGTCTGCATTAATGCGAGAGCAGTTATAATCGTAAAGTTGCCGCGTGGAAATCATCTTAAATATTAAAATGTTTAATGAAAACCGTTTCGGCAAAATAAAGCGTTGGTGGTAAAATGAAAAATTAAAAAAAAATGCGAAAAAGTTTATAACTTCATAATTGGTTTGAGGTTGTTAATATTTAAAAGTGTAATTGATTCTTTTTTTTATTCAGAAAGTGAGATATAATTTAATTTAACAAAGACAAGAAGAAATTGTATAAAAGTAGATTTGCTGTCTGGATTAAGCTGAAAATTATTTAAATTTATAATTTTGATTTTAAGTTTGACAGATTTGTGGAAATCTCCGAAATCTGGAATCAGTAATTTAGTTCGGGTTTGGTTTGTCGCCGATTAAATAATTTTCGGTTTTGAGTAATTTTAAATATTAAGGGCGTATAAAATGGTTTTTAGTTGTGATTGTGAGGACTTTGAAAATGATTGAATCACCTAACACACTGCTACACGCCGAAAAGAGGCGTGCCAGCAGTCATACATTAGCAGCAACTTAAGAATTTGGAGGAAATATGAGAAAAGCAATTTTAATTTTTATCTTAATTTTACCATTTCTTTTATTAGCAAGTATAAACAATGATATTAACAAAATTTCTTTTACAATAAGTCAAAAAGATAATGGTGAAATATTGTATGAATATAATGAAGATACAATTGAGAAAATATATAATGATATTAATGAGATTGGATTAAATATATCAAAAAACGAAATTAGAGAATATCTGAGAGATCCAGCTTAT
>JAIOTH010000091.1 GCA_021106915.1 bacterium
ATGCGTATTTTAATAACTGGTGGAGCAGGATTTATTGGTGCTAATTTAACTAAATATTTATTAAATCAAGGACATAAAGTAATTGTGGTTGATAATTTTTTTAGTGGCAGAAAAGAGAATATAAAAGAATTTTTGAAAAATCCAAAGTTCAAATTAATCGTTCATGATATTAGAAAACCATTAAAAATTAGTGGAATTGATCAAGTTTATCATTTAGCTTCTTTAGCCTCTCCAGATCATTATTTATTTGATCCAGTGGCCACTTTGGAAACTAATGTGATTGGTACAAAAAATATTTTAGATTTAGCCTTGAAAAATAGAGCTCGAATTTTATTTACTTCTACATCTGAAGTTTATGGTGACCCTTTAGTTAATCCGCAGGATGAAAATTATTTTGGAAATGTAGATCCCATGGGTAGGAGATCTTGTTATGATGAGGGAAAACGAGCCGCTGAAACACTTTTTGCTGATTATCACCGGCAATATAATTTAGATATTAGAATTGTACGTCTTTTTAATATTTACGGACCAAAAATGGCGACTAATGATGGTCGAGTGGTTTCTAATTTTGCTACTCAATGTCTGAATGGTGATCCAATAACTATTTATGGAGACGGTTCTCATACACGAAGTTTTATGTATATTGATGATTTATTGCCAGCTTTAGATAAGGTAATGAATAAAAATAATGACATTGGTCCGATTAATTTAGGTAATCCAGATGAGAAAACAATTTTGGAATTAGCAAAACTTATTAAAGAAAAAATTAATTCTCAGAGCCAATTAAAGTTTATAAAATTAGAAAATCAACCAGGAAGATTGGATGATCCTAAATTAAGATGTCCAAATATTGAAAAAGCTAAAAGAATATTAAATTGGGAGCCAAAAATAAAATTAGAAGATGGGATCACTAAGACTATTGAGTATTTTAGAGAATCCTTAAAAAATAAAGATAGAATATTGATTTTATCAACTGCTTATTTACCTTTGGAGGGTCCGGCCGAAGAAATGGTTAAGGAAATTACTAATCGTTTAAAAAATTGGGAATTTGATTTGATTACTTCAAAATTAAGTTCAAAATTAGATAATTTTGAGAGATTAGGAAATGTGAATATTTATCGTTTAGGATCAGGGCAAACTTTAGATAAATATTTATTTCCCTTTTTAGCCATTAGAAAATTTAAAGAATTAAATAAAAAAAATAATTACCATGTAATTTGGTCAGTAATGGCTACTTATGCTTCAATTGCTAGTTTTTTTATTTCAGTTTTTGTTAAAAAATTACCAATTATGATTACTATGGTTAAGGGTGAAAAATCTCAAAAAACTCAACGAAAAATTAAATGTATTTATCCTTTTTATAAATTAATCTTAAAACAATCGCATTCTATTATTACTTTTGATGAAGAACTTCGGAATAAATTAAAGATGATTCAATCTGATAATAATATTTTAAAATTATCATTTAATGAAGATGATTCTAAATGGGAAATTGTTACTAAAAAAGTTAAAGAAACACTACAAAGATTAGAAATTTTAGGAACGAGGTTGAAAAAATAATTTCTAATTACAAATTATTAATTTCAAATAAATATCTAATGGTTTAATTTAAAATTAAACAAAAAATAAATTTCAAAATTCAAATGATTAAAAATAAAAAAATATTGATATTTTCTACAAATTATTTTCCTCATGTTGGGGGAGCGGAGATGGCGATTAGGGAAATTTGCAAAAGATTGCCAGAAAATGAATATCATCTAATTACTACTAAATTTGAAAAAGGAATTTCTGCTTATGAAAAAGTAGAAAATGTCCATGTTTATCGAGTTGGAATTGGTTTTAAAATAGATAAATATCTGTTTTTTATTTTGTCTCAATTCAAAGCCTGTAGTTTAAATAAAAAATATCATTTTGATATTGTTTGGGCAATGATGGCTTCTTATGCTGGTTTAGCAACTTGGATTTTTAAAAAGTTTCATCAAAATGTTAAATATTTATTGACTCTTCAATCTGGCGATAGTGATGAATTTATGAAAAAAAGAACTTGGTGGTGGAATGGGGTTTATCAAAAGATTTATCGAGAAGCCAATTATATTCAAGCTATTTCTAATTTTTTGATTGATCGAGCTAAGAGATATGGATTTGAAGGTGAGAACATCGAATTAGTACCCAATGGGGTAGATATTCAGAATTTTACAAAAAAGTTAAATGAAGAAGAAAAGAGGAGTTTAAAAAACGAATTAGAAATTACCATGCCTACCGGCAGGCAGGCTGATGATAATAAAATTATTATTTCTTTGTCTCGTTTAGCAATGAAAAATGCTATGAATGATTTGATTGATTCATTAAAGTATTTGCCAAAAAATTATAAATTAATTATTTGTGGTGTGGGGCCATTGGAGGAAAGTTTAAAGTTGCAGGCAAAGAAGCAAGGCCTTGCGTCTGTACAAAATAAAGAAGATAGGGTTTTGTTTGCTGGATTTGTAGATTATAAAGAGCTTTATAAATATTTAAATATTGCAGATGTGTTTTGTCGCCCATCATTATCAGAAGGTTTGGGTAATGTATTTTTAGAGTCTATGGCAGCTAAAGTGCCGGTTATAGCGACTGAAGTGGGAGGAATTCCGGATTTTTTAAAAAATGAAGAAACTGGTTTATTTTGTAAGGTAAAAAATTCAAAAGATATTGCTGAAAAGTTCAGTTATTGATGAAAAATGAAAATTTAAGAAATAAGATTATTGAAAATGGCTACAATATGGTGATTGCTAACTATTCTTGGAAATCAGTAGCCGAAAAAATGAATAATATATTCAACAAATTATGAAAATTTTGATTACAACCGGGATTTATCCACCAGAATCTGGCGGACCAGCCACTTATGTTCAAAATTTGGCCAAGATATTAGTTAAACAAGGGCATCAAATAATGGTTATAACTTATTCAGACGAGAATTACTATGATGGTGATGATTTTTTGAGCTATAAATTGATTAGAATTAAAAGATCTAATAAATTATTTAATTATTTGAAATTTTTTAAGGCTATTATGAGAAATATAAAGGATTTTGATATGGTTTATTGCATTGATCATTTTAGTGCTGGGATTCCATCAGTTTTAGTATCAAAATTTCAAAAAAAGAAAATTGCTATTAGAGTGGGAGGGGATTTTATTTGGGAAAGATATTCAAGAATAACAGAAAAAGGAGTTAGTTTGAGAGATTATTATGATCAAAATTTGTATCAGAAAGATTGGTTGAGATTTTGGATCATTAAGTTAGTTTTTAAATTCACAGATTTGATTATTTTTACCACTAAATTTCAAAAGGAAATATTTGAAAATCCTTATAAATTAAAAGATAGTAAAATTAAATTTATAGGCAATGCATCGTCTAATATTTCAGTTAATGATTTCCATGCCAGTAAGAATAATGAAATATTATGGGCTGGTAGAATGATTAAATTAAAAAATTTGGAAAAATTAATTAAAGCATTTTCAGAAATTAATAATAAGCAATATACTTTGAGTTTAATTGGTGATGGAGAAATAAAAAAAGAATTACAAAAATTAGTTCAAGAAAATAATTTGAATAATATTAAATTTATCGGTAAAATTTCCAGAAAAGAACTAAATCAAAAAATAAAAACGTGTTATGCTTTTGTTTTACCAAGTTATACTGACATTAGTCCTAATGTTATTTTAGAATGTATTCATCATAATATTCCTTTTATAATTACTAAAGAGCATGGATTTGATTTTTTGAAAAATAAAGCTTTAGCTTTTGATCCAAATAATCAAGAAGAACTTAAAAAATGTCTAAATAAAATTATTGATGATCAATTTTATAATGAATATAAGAAACAAATTTCGGAGATAGAATATAATTATTTTTATCAAGATATAGCAGAGGATACTATTAAGTTATTTAAAGAAATATTATGAAAATTTTAAGTATTGGTAATGACAAAAATTTATTGGATAAAAATTCTAATGTTTCAAAAAGGATTGTTGAATATGGTGATTTAGTAGAAAAGTATACTGTTATAACCTTAGCTTATCAAGATAATTATTTAGATTTGTCTTCCAATATTAAAATTGTAGCCGTAAATCGTTCTAATAAGATTGTGGCAATATTTAAATTATGGAAAGTTATAGAAGAAACTTTAAGAAATGAAGAATATGATTTAATTACAGTTCAGGATGTTTATTTTATTGGATTTTTGGCTTTAAAATTGGCTAGTAAATATAATTTAGGATTAGAAATTCAAGTGCATGGTTTTGAAAAATTCAAAGGTATTAGAAAGTTAATTGCTCAATATACAATTAAAAGGGCTGATGCAGTTCGAGTAGTAAGTCAAAGATTGAAGAAGCAATTAATTCAAGATTTTAAAGTTGATGAAAATAAAATTACAGTGGTTCCAGTGTATGTGGGGGCAAAAAAAACGAATTACCTTGCTTACTGGCAGGCAGGCGAATCACGAATTACAGATAAAAAAAGAGATAAATTTATTTTTTTGACTGTAGGGAGATTGGTTCCAATTAAAAATATTGAAATGCAAATTGAAGCCATGGCTAATTTGAAAAAGAAATATTCTAATATTGAGTTGTGGATTGTGGGTAGTGGCCCAGAAGAGAATAATTTAAAATTTAAAATTAAAAATTTAAAATTAGAGGAGAGTGTAAGGTTGCTAGGCTGGAAAGATGATTTAGATAAATTTTATCAGCAAGCAAATTGTTTTTTACTTACCTCTGATTCAGAAGGTTATGGAATGGTTATTATTGAAGCAGCTAAATATGGATTGCCAATTATCATGACTGACGTAGGTTGTGCTGGTGAATTTATTAAAAATAATGAAAACGGCATTATCATAGATATTAATGATCAAGATGCTTTAGAAATAGAAATGAGTAAATTAATTGAGAATGAAGAATTAAGAGTTAAGCTAGGAAATAATGCTCAGAGATCTGTTAAAAATTTATTAAATAAGGAAAAAACTTTAAATCTATATAAAAAGTCATGGAAGAAAGTAATAAAAAGATAAAATTACTCATTTGTACTCAAAAGGTAGATAGAGGTGACGCTATTCTTGGATTTTTTCATGGATGGATTTTAGAATTTGCTAAATATTGTGATAAATTAACGATAATATGCTTAGAAAAAGGTTCATCCAGTGGAATGCGAAGCAATTTTTCTGAAAGAAAAATTATTCCACAGGATAAATATGATTTACCAGAAAATGTTCGAGTTTTATCTTTAGGTAAAGAAAAAAAAGTTGGTAGATTTAGGTATATTTTAAGATTTTTTAAGTATATTTGGAAATACAGGAATGACTATAATAGTGTTTTGGTGCATATGAATAAAGAATATGTTTTATTAGGTGGTGTTTTTTGGAAGATATTTAATAAAAAAATAGCTCTATGGTATAATCATATTTATGGTGATTTAGGAGCAAGGATTGCTGGTTTTTTATCTAATAATATATTTTTTACATCTAAATTTTCTTTTTTTTCGAAATGGAAAAAATCTGAAATAATGCCAGCAGGAATAGATACAAAAATATTTAAAAAAGATACTAAAATTGAGAAAACTAAAAGATCTATTTTATCTTTGGGTAGAATTTCTCCAGTAAAAAATTTACATATTTTACTCCAGGCTCTGAATCAACTAGATGAAGATGGAATTGATTTTGTTTTAAGTATTGCTGGTTCTTTTGAATCAACAGACAAAAAATATTTTGATGAAATTAGTGACCTTTCCAAGAAATTAGTATCAAAAAATAAGATTAAATTTTTAGGTGAAATATCAAACTATGGAACTCCAAAAATTTATAATCAAAATGAAATTTTTATTAATCTGACTAATTCGGGGTCGATGGACAAAACAATATTAGAGGCTATGTCTTGTGAATCATTGGTATTATTAAGTAATGAATCTTTTAAAGGGCAAATTTCAAATTTTTTATTTTTTAAAGAGAAAGATATAGAAAATTTAAAAAAGAAGTTGATTGATTTATTGAATTTGCAAGATATAGAAAGAAATAAAATTAATGCAGAATTAAGAGAATATGTTATTCAAAATCATAGTTTATCTAGTTTAATTAATAAAATTATGAAA
>JAIOTH010000064.1 GCA_021106915.1 bacterium
AAATTATTAATAACTTTTAATCCTTCTAATTTTGCCCAATAAATACCTAAAATACTAGTAAATATTATTAAAATAATCACTTCTAACAATCCAATCCTCTGCCCAATCTTTATTAAAATAAATAAATCCAAACCAAGAATAGCAATAAATAAATATAATATTTTTGAAAACATTTTAAATTTGCTCATTAATAGATAGATATAATCATAGCATAAAAAACTTATTTTAGAAATTTTGAAAACAAAAAAATAATTGATTCATCAAATTAACTATTGGACAAAACCATAATTATTAGGTAAATTTCAATTATCTAACCTTTAACAGACGCAAATTTTGCGTCTCTCCTAACTATTAACTACTAACTAACTCCATGTCATTTTCAATCGGAATTGTCGGCTTGCCAAATGTTGGCAAATCAACATTATTTAAAGCCCTTACTAAAAAACAAGTAGATGCTTCTAATTACCCCTTTTGCACCATTGAACCAAATGTGGTTGTTGTTGCTGTGCCTGATACTCGTTTAGATGCTTTATCTAAAATACATCAATCTCAAAAAACTATTTATACTACCATTGAATTTGTGGATATTGCTGGCTTAGTAAAAGGAGCTTCTCAAGGGGAAGGATTAGGTAATAAATTTTTGTCTAATATTCGAGAAGTTGATGCTATTCTCCAAGTTGTTCGTAGATTTAATGATCCAAACGTCACTCATGTTCACGGTGAGATAAATCCTCAAAGTGATCGAGAAGTTATTAACTTAGAGCTCATCATGGCTGACTTGGAAACTATTAATAAAGCCTTAGAAAAAGTTAATTCTCAAATCAAAGGGCCTCATGATAAAGAAATAGACAAATTAAAAACTGTCTTAGATAAAATTAAAGACACTTTAGAAAATAATCAATTGGCTAGTGAAGTAGATTTAAATGAGGATGAGAGATTCTCAATCAAAAGCTACAGTTTGCTAACTATCAAACCCATGCTTTATGTTTATAATGTTGATGAAGATGAATTAGATGATAAAGCTGTAGATGGTTTAACTATTTGTGCTAAACTAGAATCTGAATTAGCTGAATTGGAGGGTGACGACTTACAAGAATATATGAATGAGTTAGAAATTAAAGATACTGGTTTAAATAAATTAATTAAAGAATCATATCAAATCTTAAATTTAATAACTTTTCTAACTAGTGGACCTCAAGAATCTCGAGCTTGGACAATTGAAAAAGGATCTTCTGCTCCTCAAGCAGCTGGTAAAATTCATACTGATTTTGAAGAAGGATTTATTAGAGCCGAAGTAATTGATTGGCAGGATTTACTTAATGCCGGTGGTGAAGTTCAAGCTAAAGAAAAGGGATTAATTAGATTGGAAGGCAAAGAATATATTGTGCAAGATGGTGATGTAATGGTTTTTAGATTTGCTAATTAAACGCTAGGCATTAGCAATAATCCCCAAACTCTTGTAAAAATAATTATTAATGTTAAAATATAATACTTTATTAAAAATAAATCTATCACTTTTAAAAAGTGAATGAATAGAAAAAAACCTTAGGAGGAAAAATGTTTAAACTTCAAATATGCGTAGTTGAAATGTCATGTAAATCAAAAATTCAAATATTTGTAAAAGAAGCAGGAAGTCACAGAAAAAGAATTATGTCTTTTAATCCTAATACATTACAACTAAAAATTCTTATGACAATATTTGAAATACAAAGCCCTCAAGAAATGGAAGGTAAAATCTTTCAAATACCAGAAGAATTTAGTCAGACTGACCTGGCGTTTAAATATCTTATGGAAAAAAATTAAGGAAACTTATAAACACAAGTTTCCTTTTTTGATTAAATATTTATTTTTTAAACTTAAAAAAAATACCCTGAATTGTCAATTTTGACTAGATTCAGGGTAAAATATTATTTCTTCCTAATGACATGATCAGCGTAATTGGCTTCTGATTCTTCATAAAACTCACCAATTACTGCTTGTTTCTGCCAAAGAGGAAAGACTCTTTTTCGATCATCATTATTCATCTTGATCATATAAGATGGACGATGAGTTTTCTTACTCAATTTAACTTCAATGATGATACCAGTTAACCAAATAAATGTGCTATCATCTTTATTTTCAATTCTGAATTCTACTCTCTCCCCCTTCTCAAAATTATTTGTCTCTCCTTTTTCTATGCAACTCTGCAAATCACTCTCGTTTTCCGAAGAAAAACCACATAACTTACATATAAAAATTTCCTTAGTCTCTATATGTACATGATCACTAATTTTTAACATCATTCCTCCTTTTTATTTTGATTTCTAATTTTTAATTAAATTATTTAGTAAAATTATTGAATAAAGTGACATCTCCAAAAGAAAAAAATCGATATTTATCCTTTATGGCTTTTCGATAAACTTTTTTAACTAACCTCCGGCCAGCTAAAGCCGAAATTAGCATTAAAAGAGTTGATTTTGGTAAATGAAAATTAGTTAATAAATTTTCTACAAACTTAAACTTATACCCTGGGTAAATAAAAATATCTATCCACTTCTGGTTTGCTTTTAAAACTCCTTTTTTATTTACAAAAGCTTCCATAACTCGCACAGTCGTAGTCCCTACAATGATAATTCTCTGACCATTCTTTTTAGCTTTATTTAAAAATTTAGCAGTAGCTTGGTCTAAAATTCCAAACTCACAATGAATTTGATGATCTTCTATTTTCTTTTCTTTAACTGGCTCAAAAGTTCCAAGACCAACATGTAAAGTAATATATTTTAAGATTACTCCTTGTTTTTTTAATTTATTCAAAATCCGCTTAGTAAAATGTAATCCTGCTGTTGGTGCTGCTACTGATCCTCTATTTTTAGCATAAACAGTTTGATATTCTTTTTTTAATTTTGACTTTTTAGTTGTACTTTTAATATAAGGAGGAATGGGAATATTTCCATATTGATCAATTAAACTATCTAATTTCTGACCTGAACAATTAAATTTAACCTTCCAAACCCCACCATCAATTTTTTTGGTCAAAGTACATTCGAAACCCTTAGAAAAAATAACTTTTTTACCAATTTGCATTCTTTTACCACCAATTAAAACTTCCCAAATATTTTTTTGATGATGAGTGAGTAAAAAAACTTCTACTTTTCCTCTGCTTTCTTTTTTACCTAGTAAACGAGCTGAAAAAACTTTTGTATTATTAAAAACTAAGATATCTCCCTTATTTAAAAAATTAGGAAGTTCATTAAAAATATGATTACTTAACTTTCCATTCTGATAATTAACCAACATTAACCTGGAAGAATCCCGCGGTGAAGCCGGTTTCTGAGCAATCATTTTTCGTGGTAAATTGTAATTAAATTCTGATAATTTCATATTATTTTCTAATTGAAAACTCACAACCACAATACTGTTGACGACCCTCCTACGCCTAAAGCTTCGGCGGGTCAAAAGCTTAAAATAAATAAAATGATTGTAATATATTTAGTGTTTCATACTGAATTCACAGCCGCAATAAGATTGCCTAT
The DNA here is from genome assembly GCA_021106915.1 of bacterium. GTDB lineage: Bacteria > Patescibacteriota > Patescibacteriia > UBA1558 > S5-K13 > JAIOTH01. Next base: position 3,513 of record JAIOTH010000064.1, read on the forward strand.
AAAATCCTTCTTCCCGGGAAATGTCACAAGCTTTTTTAAAACCTTCTTGTTTTTTCCAATCTGACTCTAAGTATTTAATATTATATTTTTCTGCTAGCTCTAAACCTATCTGATTAATCATTTCGGCATCTTTATGAGGACTAATTGATAAAGTAGAACAGAATATATCAAATCCCAATTCTTTAGCTTTTTTCGCAGTTTTTTCTAAACGCATTTGATAACAAATATAACATCTTTTTCCTCTTTCTGGTTCCTGTTCATAACCTTTGACTTGTTCTAACCATAAATTATGATCATATTTCCCTTCTATTAAATCTACTTTAATTTTTTTTAAATACTTTTGAGCTTCCTGAAACCTTTTTTGATATTCTTCTTTTGGAAAAATATTAGGATTAAAATAAAAGAGAGTCACTTCGTACTCTTTTTGTAGCTCTTGAATTACATACGCACTACAAGGAGCACAACAAGAATGTAGAAAAACTTTTAACATATTGATTAATATTTTATAGAGCTTATATAATAAAATAGCAACAATTAACTTTCCTAAATACTTAAATCCTAAATTCTAATACCTAATCTCTAAACAAATTTAAAATCAAAATTATTCAATATCTAAAATATTTTCCTAAATTTTTAATTTTGGTAATTTGATATTTATTAGAATTTAGGATTTAGATATTAGAAATTCAACAAATTTATATTAAACAATCTAAATATTATTCACATTCATTAGTTAGACTAGTTTATTCTGTCCATCTCTCGGGTATTCTCTCTCAATATGTTGATAGCCATCTTCTGTGACAATTCTTCCTCTAGTAGTTCGAGCTAAGAAACCAATGCGCATTAAATAAGGTTCATAAACTTCACTGATAGTTCCTATTTCTTCGCCAATAGCAGCTGCTAAAGTACTCAAACCAACTGGACCACCTTTAAATTTATCAACAATAGTTTCTAACATTCGCCGATCAATATAGTCTAAACCATGACTATCCACATCAATTAAAGAAAGAGCTTCTAAGGCATAACTTTCCGTAATCTGACCATTACCTTTAACCTGAGCATAATCCCGTACTCTTTTTAATAAACGATTAGCAATTCTGGGAGTTAAACGAGAACGTTCCGCAATAATTCTTGCTCCTTGATCATCAATGGTAATATTTAATTTTTGAGCATTATTTTTAATAATTGTTGCAATTTCCTCGGGATTATAGTAATCTAATCTAAAAATTAAACCAAAACGATCTCGAAATGGTGCTGACAATAAATCATACCTAGTAGTAGCTCCAATAATTGTAAATTTTTGTAAATCTAAACGCACCGTCCGAGCCGAAGGACCTTTACCAATCACAATATCTAAAACATGATCCTCCATGGCTGGATATAAAACTTCTTCAATAACTCTGTTTAAACGATGAATCTCATCAATAAAAAGAACATCTCCATCTTCTAAATTAGTTAAAATGGCTGCTAAATCCCCAACTTTCTCAATTGCTGGACCAGAGGTAATTTTAATATTGGCTCCCATTTCCCGGGCAATAATATAAGCTAAAGTAGTTTTACCAAGTCCTGGAGGACCATAAAGCAAAACATGTTCAATTGGTTCTTCTCTTTGCTTTGCAGCTTGAATCGAAATTTTTAAATTATCTTTAACATTTCCCTGACCAATATATTCTTTAAAATTATGCGGACGCAAAGCAATTTCCAAAGTTTGATCCTCTGTTCTTTCTTTAGTGTTTAATATTTGAGTATCTTCTTCAATCATAAACTAGTTATTAGTAATTAGTTTTCTTGCCTACCGGTTTACGTACCAGAATGTAATATAGGTATGCAGGCAGGTAGCTTATAGGAAATTCTATAAACTAAGACTATGAGCTAATTTTATCTTAAAATCACGAATAATTCAACAAAAATTTAACAAAAAATCCTTGACTTTTTTTAGTAAAGATGATATAAATTAGACAATAAAAAATTAAATTCTGGGAGGAATTATGAAAAAGTCATTAATATTTTTAATTGGTGGTACAACTTTAAGTATATTGGATATTGTATTTAGTATAATAATACACCATTTTTACATGGTGCATGTCATAATATGGTTTGCGATTGGTGGAATTATCGCATTGATACTTGCTCAAGAACACAAAAAATTGAAGCAAAGTAGAAAAAAATACAAAAATCTAATTGAAGGAATTCAAGAAGGAGTAATTGTAGTTGATAAGGAAGAAAATATAACATTTGTTAATCAATCAGTTATAAAAATTTCTGGATATTCCAAAAAAGAATTACTAGCAATAAATCTCAAAAATTTAACAAATGATGAAGGATTTCAAAAAATCATAAAACAAACTAAAATTCGAAAATCTGGAAAACAAAGTAGATATGAAATTCCTCTTATAACAAAAGATGGCCAAAAAAAACCATTATGGTTTCTGCTAATCCGATAATAAACAACACAAGGTTTGTCGGAGCATTTGGAACATTTACTGATATTACTGAACACAAAAACAACGAAGAAACTCTGAAACGGAATAAAGAAATGATTAATTTGTTAAACAAAATATTGCGACACGACTTAGCAAACAACTTAGCCGTAATTAGATCAGCTATAAGTATTTACGAAAGAAAAAATGATAAAAAAATGTTAACTGAAATTAAAAAAACAGTTGATAAATCCATCAGCCTCATTAATAAAGTAAAAAATTTGGGGGAGAAAAAAAATTTAGGACTATATGATCTTAGGGGAACAATTGATAACCTGAGATGTCATTATCCAGATATAGTAATTGACATTACAGGTGACAGTAAAGTAATCGCTGATGAAAAAATATTTAGTATATTTGATAATCTATTCAGCAATGCCAATAACCATGGAAATGCAAAAAAAATTAACATTACAATCACAGAAAATAAATCTCAGAATAATACAAAAGTAAAGGTTAATAACAATGGAAAAGATATCAATAAAAATATTATTAATAATATTTTTGAAGATGGCATTATGGATGATACTACTGGAAACACTGGAATTGGACTGGCCATCGTAAAACAAACGATGAAAATATACGGTGGTAGTGCAGAAGCCATAAATACAAAAAATGGCCCACTACTCACATTGGTATTTAAAAATACCAAAATTAAAACAAATTGAAAAATTAATCCAAAAAGCGGAGAGAAATCCCCGCTTTTTTTTATTAACTTAGTTTAATAAATAAGGTGACATCCCAGTCTGATAATTACAATAAGGTTAATCTTGCTAAATCTAAAACTATTTAACAAAAGTCATTGACAAAAACTAAATAAAAACCTAATCTTTAAATTAAGAAGAGGGAATAAAAAAATTAAGGAGGTAAAAATGGAAATATTCATTATACTTTTTCTCATTGTTTTCGCTATTGGCTTCTTTCTTGAAGAAATAATAGTTGCTATTATTGTTCTTTTTGTAGCTGCTATCGTAGCTCAACTTTTAGAAGATAGAAGTAATAAGTAGTGGTAAAAATTACAATGAAAAAAATGCAACTATCTGAAAATTTAGAGTAAACAAAATCACTCTAAAACGTACTTTAAAACATTTCAATTAATTTTAGGACATAATAAAATTAACTAAAAATCCTAAAAATAAAATGAAACAAGACGAAGAATAAACTTCGCCTTTTTTTATACACAAATTTTTATTTTCTATTTTCCTAATCTTTAATTCCTAGACACTCTAATTAATCCCGAACAAGGAATAATCTCAATACCTTTTTTTTCTAATTCATCTAAAAATAAATTCATACCGATTGAGTCAGAAGACATATGCCCAGCAATAACAATATTTAAATGAGCCTTTTCAGCTTCTTTGCGATGTTCTTCTCCCATATGCATTCCTACAATAGTCCCGATTCCAGCATCAGCTATTTTCTGATAATAAACTTTAGAACCACTAGTACCACCAGTAATTTCTGTCAAAGCAATTTTCCCTAGATATCTTTCTGGGCTACCAACAAATAACTTTGGTCCAACTTTAGTTTTAATAGCTTCTTTGTACTCTGGGATTGTTTTTAATAGCTTTAATAAATCTTCCACTCTTTCTAATTTTTTCTCATTTTTCTTAATCAAATTATCTAAAAAAGTAGCCACTAAATTATCAGCTGGAGTATGAATATTCATCATTTCTAAACCCAATAAATTAGCAGTATCCACAGCTCGATTATGATTAATCGGATTTACTCCTCGATTAACTTCACTCATTCTTAACTTAGTAATATCTTCCGCAATATTTATAGGAATACCATATTTATGAAGCAACTCAATTTGTAAATCCATTACATCACCAAGTCCAGCCAAAGAAACTCCTTCTGGATGATGAGCGATAATTAAATCAATTGGATTCTTTTTGGAAAGTTCATTAGCTAAAAGCACCTCACCAACTTCAATATCAATTCCAACTAAAACTCTTTTAACTTTTTTATTAAATCCTTTAGTTAAAACCCGAGAATCAGCATATGGATTTGTTAAAATTTCTTGATCAAAATCTTTTTTCTCATCTGGTTTTAATTCCTGATATTTTTTATTAGTATACTTCAACTTTTTATTCACAAAATCTGAACCTCGCAAATCATTTTTAACACCTAAATCTATTGCCAAATCATATATTTGTTTTATAGTCATCATAAAATTAGTCTTAAAGTTTATTTATAATAATTATTTCGACCTCTCCCTGTCCTTCTACCTTCGCTAAAGCTACGGTAGACAAGTCGGACATCCCTCTCCTAGTCCCATTCTGGGATAATAATCAGGAGAAGGACTATATTTAAATTATTTGTTCTGACTCCCCTCTCCTGACTAGGAGAGGGGTTGGGGGTGAGGTTAAACTACAGTCACTGACACCACTTTATCCTCTATTTTCTTAAACCTCATCAATCTCACTCCTTGAGTAGCTCGACCAATAGTAGGAATATTTTTAAGAGCCAGTCTAATTACTTGAGCTCCACTTGAAATAATTATAATATCTTTATCTTTATTCTCTTCATCTACTATAAAAGCTGAAACTATTTTACCAGTCTTGGTTGTCACTTTGGCGGTTTTTATTCCTGAACCACCTCGACCTTGAATTTTATAAGCCTTTAATTCAGTTCTTTTACCAAAGCCGTGCTCCATAACAATAGCTAGTTTGTCTTTGTTGCTTCTACTTTCATTAACAATGGACATTCCTACAACTTCATCATCAGTTTTTAACCTAATTCCTCGGACACCAGAAGCAGAACGACCCATAGATCTAATATTTTTTTCCTTAGTCCTAATAGATTGACCATTAGCTGTTATTAATATCACTTCATCCTTACCACTAGTTAATTTAACCCATCTCAATGAATCACCGTCTTTTAATTTAAGAGAAATTAGACCTGATCTTCGCACATTAGCAAATTTATCAATCTCTGTTTTCTTAATTAGACCATTCTTAGTGACAAACATTAAATATTTGAACTGAGAGGTTTCATTATTAGGCAAAATAGCTGTCACTTTTTCCTCAGGAGCTAATTGTAAAAAATTAACAATATTTTGTCCCTTGGCTTGTCTAGTAGCTACTGGAATTTCATAAGATTTTAATTGAAATACTCTACCCCGACTAGTAAAAAACAATAAATCTGAATGAGTTGTACAAGCAAATAATCGATCAATTATATCTTCTTCTTTAGTAGCTGAACCAATTACTCCTTTGCCTCCTCTATTTTGAGCATGAAAATTATCAGTGGACATCCGCTTAATATAACCATCTTTAGTCATAATTACCACAATATCTTCTTTAGGAATCATATCTTCAGTGGAAATTTTATCTACCCCACTCTTAATTATTCTGGTTCTTCGTTCATCACCATATTTTTCTTTAATTTCTTCTAATTCATCTTTAACAATTTTTAAAATTTTCTTAGGATCTTTCAAAATAGCAGTCAACTCTTTAATAATCTTCTTCTTTTCTTTTAACTCTTCCTCTAATTTCAATCTTTCTAAATTAGCTAATTGCTGTAATCTCATTTCTAAAATAGCAATTGTTTGTCTTTCTGAAAACTTAAACTTCTTCATTAAATTAACCTTGGCAACTTCCTTATCTTTAGACTGCTTAATGGTCTTGATAATAGCATCAATTTTTTCTAAAGCCATCACCAAACCTTCTAAAATATGAGCTCGGTCTTTAGCTTTATTTAAATCAAAAGTAATCCTTCGAGTAATAACCTCCTGACGATGTTTAATAAATTCTTCTAAAATTTCTTTTAAATTTAAAAGTCGAGGTTGTAAACCATCTACTAAAGCCACCATATTAAAATGAAATTTCTCTTGTAATTGAGTGTGCTTATACAAAGCATTAAGAACTTTTTTAGGATAAGCGCTATCTTTTAAATCAATAACTACTCGAATACCATCTTTATTAGACTCATCCCTTAAATCTGTGATTCCTTTTATTTTTTTATCCTTAACTAGGGTAGCAATTTTTTCTACTAAAGTAGATTTATTAACTTGATAAGGAATTTCAGTAATTAATATTCTAAAGCCTCTTTTAGTTTCTTGAATATCAGTTTTAGCTCTGATTACCACTCCACCTCTCCCAGTAGAATAAGCTGATTTCATTTCTTTAACATCATAAACTATACCTCCAGTTGGAAAATCTGGACCTTTAACAAATTCCATTAAAGCATCTATATCTGCTTGAGGTTTATCAATTAAATGACAAGTGGCATCTACTAATTCTCCTAGATTATGAGGTGGAATATTAGTAGCCATTCCCACCGCAATACCCATTGAACCGTTCAATAATAAATTTGGCAATTTAGCTGGTAAAACTACTGGCTCTTTTTGACTACCATCGTAATTTGGTCGGAAATTAACTGTATCTTTTTCAATATCAAACAACATTTCCTCAGCCATTTTTTGCAATTTAGACTCTGTGTAACGCATAGCCGCTGCATGATCACCATCAACAGAACCGAAATTACCCTGACCATTAACTAGCATATATCTTAAGGAAAATTCTTGAGCCATTCGCACCATAGAATCATAGACTGAAGTATCTCCATGAGGATGATACTTACCTAAAACTTCACCAACTACTGTAGCTGATTTTCTGAATTTTCCACCAGACTTAAGTCCTAATTTCCACATGGCATATAAAATTCTTCGATGTACTGGTTTTAAACCATCTCGCACATCAGGCAAAGCCCGAACCACAATCACGCTCATTGCATAATCCAAATAAGAAGTTTTCATTTCCTCTACCAAAGATTGATCGGAAATATTTTTACCATTAGGAGTTCTCTCTACCACTGCTTTATCTTCGACTATTTCTGGAATAACTGGTTCTGATTCAGTCTCTTTGATTATAGTTTTTTCTTTAAGCTCTTTTTTTATTTCTTTTTTCTCAGGAATAACTTTTTTCTCAATTTTTTTAACAATCTTCTTTGTTGGTTTTATAGCTTTCTTAGAGACTTTTTTTATTATTTTTTTAGCTGTTTTCTTAGTAGCTGGTTTTTTTATGATTTTTTTCTTAGTTACTTTTTTTACCTTCCAAGACATATATTTTTAATTTCTAATTACTAATTTTTAATTTCAAATAAATTATAAATGATTCAATTTTAAATTAATTTTCAATGTTTTAGTTTTAAGTTAAAATACTTCCAATCAAACAAAAAAACAATTAAAAAATAATTATCCAATTACCCTTATTTTACCGCAAATTCAAGGAAAAATCAAATTAAAAAATCCCTAAAATCCTTAAAAAACCGGCAAATACCTCTTGACTTTTTTATTAAAATATGCTAATTTTTAATATTAAAAATCAAATAAAAATAGGGGGAAAGATGAAAAAAAACAATGATGAAACTAAAATTATTTCAATTTATGGTGATGATAAGGAATTATTAGATAAATTTAAATATTTTGATAATAATCCTAAAAAAAGAGAAAAATTTATTTCACTAAAAAACGAGGTTATTGAAATAACTAATAAAACATATCAGGAAATTTTCAAAATGTATGAAGATGAGTCTCTAAATGATCAAATTATTCTTCTAAAAAGATTATTAAAGCAAACAGTAAATCAGCAAATGACCTACGACATATTATCTCATATGCTCTCACGTGGTTTGAATGCAACATTAGAATTACTTAAAAATGTTGTAAAAAAATATTGCCCATATTTAAACCAACCACATCTTGAGGTCTTAAAAGATGGAAAAAAATTCAAATTCATCAAAGGTAGATTAATCGAACTCAACGATTAATTAATTAAAAATTATCTAAGGAGGAAAGATGAAACAATTATTAAAAGAAATGATTATTAGTACAAGAAAAATTTTAGAAGAATTGGAAAAATTAGAAAAACAAGAAAATCTTCTAAAAAAATCTAATGAAGGGTCATTCGAAACTGAATTTGTCAAATTAGAAGGAAACGAAGTAACTCCGGCGTTAAAAAGAATTATACAATTATGGCTTCGAAATAAAAACATTCATAATATAAATACTATATATTTCTCTACCGATGGGGAATATATGGTAGTAACAATTATAAAAAATGATGGCTCTATAAAAACAAAAAAAGAAGTATGCAACCATCTGACCATCGAAGAAAAAAAGGCTAAAATAATAATTAATATACTTAATAGAATGGAATAGTCTTTTTACAAACTATTCTAAAAGCTGTTCTGATTCTAATTCAGAACGGCTTTTTTCTTTTCCTATATAAAAATGAGATCCTGAAATAAATTCAGGATGACAACAATTAAAAAACTATAAACTACAGACGCAAGGCACCTGCCTGCCGGTAGGCAAGGTTACGTCTCTCCTAGTCTAATATCTTCCCTAATATATCTTTCAACTCCTCTTTCGAATAATAATCTATCACCACACTTCCTTTACCTTTTCTATCATTAATCTTCACTTTAGTATTTAAGAAATTTCTTAATATTTCTTCCTTGGCAGAAATATTTGGATCTTTAACAACAGACCTTTTATAACTCTTCACTGAAACACTCTTAACTTCTTCGCTAGTATCTTTAACATTTAAATTTTCATTTAAAATTTTCTTTAACAATTCTAATTGTTTCTTTTCATCATCTAAAGAAAGTAATAATTTAGCGTGACCAAAACTTATTCGATCATCTCTTAAATATTTTTTAATAGGCTGTGATAAATTATTTAATCTTAAAATGTTAGCAATTGTTGATCTACTTTTACCAACTTTCTGAGCCACTTCTTCTTGAGTTAAATCAAATTCTTCTATTAATTTATCATAAGCCTCTGCTTCCTCTAATAAATTCAAATTTTGTCTCTGAATGTTCTCAATTAGAGCTAACTGTAATTTTTTAGAGTTATCTGCCTCAATAATAATTGCTGGCACCTTAAACATTTTCAACATTTTAGATGCTTTTAATCTTCTCTCACCAGCAATTAATTCATAAGCATCACCTTTTTGAGTTAAAATTAAAGGCTGAATTATTCCATGCTCTCTAATTGACTCCATCAATTCTTCTAATTTTTGTTGATCAAAATTTGTCCGCGGTTGCCAAGGATTAGCTTCTATTTTTTGAACCTCAACATCCAAAACTTTTTGACTAAAATTACCAGAAACATTTGAAATATCCACAGAGTCATCAAACTTTGGCTTACTTAAATTCTCATTCCTTTTGGGAATTAAAGAACTTAGTCCTTTTCCTAATCCATATTTATTATTCATCCCGTTAGATAAATTATTTTTTAATTTTTATGAAGATTATAAGAATCCAAAACTTCTCGAGCTAATCTTTCGTAAGCTTTGGCTCCCGAAGATTTAGGATCATAATC
>JAIOTH010000024.1 GCA_021106915.1 bacterium
ATCAATATACCTTCAATTTTAATTAATATTGAATACCCAAAAAGAGAATAATTCAATGAAGGATTAGCATTAAATCCTGCTTTGAAGTGTACAAAACCTTTATTTAAAATTGTACTAGTAAGGTCATTGTGTAAATTATTATAGCTAATTTTATGATAAGTGGCTACTATATTTTCTGTAATAATTAAATATAATTCATTAATTACATCGATATCTTTTTTAGATATAATTTTTGGTAAAATAAAATTACTGGAAATCATATCATTTTCTATAGTTACAATTTTTGAGATAACTTCCCCAAGTAAATTTATTTTTTTAGAGATATTCTCAGCAATATAAATTGGTAATTCAATAAAATCATTGTCTTCATTTTTTCCTATAATCATACAATTTTCATCGTTTAGCCCGGAAAAAAATATTAATACTCTCATTAATTCTGAAGAATTAAATAACTCTGAAATTTTAAATTCATATACATAAGTGTCTTTTACATTTTGCATTATGCCATACAAATGATTGTTTATGTTAAAATAATAAAAATCAGAATATACTTTCACAAGAACATTTTGAAATATATCTGTGTTATCAATATCTGATAATTTACATCTGTATTCCTCTATCAATATCGGATTTTGATTATCAATAAACTTTTCATAAATATTAATGTTTTGTTTTGAATTTGCAGGATTGAAACCATTTGAATCAAAATCTTTAAGTGAATATTTTACATCCTCTTTTTTTAATAATAAGTTTTGATCAGCTTCATTATTTTCAAAAGAAATACAAAATGAGTCTAATAAATTTATATCTTTATCTTCGTTATTGTTAATAATTTCAGGATTCTTAATCAGTTGTTTAAAATGAATAATTTTATTTCTAAGGAAATCTTTTAATTCATTATCTGAATACGATTTACTTAATATTTCATTTTGCTTCATAAATTACCTTAAATTTAATAAATTACAAATCTTCCATAATCTGACTGTATGTTAAAATAATGAATTTATTTAATAAATAATCATCTTTATATTTACTGCTCATAAGAAACTCAATCAATTCGTTTTTATCTTCATCACTCACGATAATGTATCTCAAATCCGAAGGGCTAAACTTCAGTGTATTGCTTGCGAATCTATGCATCCAACCTACCTGTTGTTGAAATAGTTTAGAATTATTCTTACCTTTTTCTTCTACTTCCTTTACAACTTCATTTTGACACTCGATCAATTGTTTGGAAACATCGGGGACATATCTCCATTCTTTTTCATCATAATATTTTATCGTTTTTGCTTTATTTGAATACGGTTTGAGAAACAGGATAAATTTAATTGCATTATTTGCGATCATCAACAATTTATAAATCCTTTTTTTTATCATATCATTTTTATAAAACAAATCGTCATATAAATCATTTAAACTATGCGAATATCCTAATAATAAATCCTCACCACAAATTTGCCTTACAAGATTACTCTTTGCTTCTTCAATATCCTTTTCTGTAATTACTTTTTTATATTTTTTCGAGAGTTCAGCTATAGAACTCTTATTTAAATCTTCATATTTAAAATCTAATAATTGATTTTTCTCTTTTTCAATTTCTATATCTAATTCAGTGTATTTGCTATAAGCATATCTGAAATTCTTAATTACTTTTGAATTTCTCGAAATATACATAACTGGATTTAAACCGTTAACTTCACCCCATTCTTTTGATAAACCAATGGCATATTTCCGGTCTTTAAAAATATACTCTTTTGCGCTAGAAATCGGCAAATCACAAAAGCAAACCATCGGAATGAAATGATGGTTTTTAATATTGCCTACTTCTTCAAATAAAAATTCGAAATTTTCAAGACTGTAATTAGGTTTAAAACCTTCTGTAAGTATTTTTTTAATAATATCGAAACTAGTAGTATAATGAAATAAAGTGTCTGATGATAATTTTGTACTCACATTTGCTCCTTAATAATTTTATTCTCTATTACCACTCCACTTCCCCACTACACTCATCCACAGGAATTTCCATTCCTTTCATTATAGAGTCTTTCATTCCTGTAATCGAGAAAAGAAATAAAGTTTCTTTAATTGAATTCCATCTGCATTTTGAAATCAAAATTGCATTTTCGGTATCGTTTGAAATTCTGATGATCTTGTCTTGAATTTCAACGTCATTCAACAGTTCTTCAAATCTTTCCTTAGCTAATTCTATCTTATAAGTTATCATCTTTTTAACCTGTAGTGAAAGTGAAATTTGAACCAATGAAAGTCAAGCCAAAATTTCTTGAATGAAGATTTTTCAAGGTTCATTCACCAAAACATACCACAAGTTTATCCGGCACATTGCTGTCATTATCACGTGCTGTGTACGGTTTTTGACGGAAGTGGGAATCTACGCTCAACTTAAGTCAAGATCGGAAAAGCCGACTTAACTCAAGTTGATACTTGTGAAACTTGACACAAGTCGAATGATCTTGTGTTAAGTTGAACGAGTTATTAATCATCTTAGCGAATTTACGAGTATGAGTCGAGAGTGCAGAATGGATATATTCCGGACATGGCAGATCATTTAAAATTGATAAATTAAAATATCCATTTGGGAAATACAAATAAATCTGTATCGGTTTCCATCTCGTGGTCGAAATCAACAAGAAGAAGGGGGTTCTCGTCCACTACAAATTTCAATAATAAATCCGTTCTTATTATATAATGGTTTGAATGCAAAAAAAATGGTGCAGAAGGGGGGACTCGAACCCCCACAGGCTATTGCCCACCAGACCCTGAACCTGG
>JAIOTH010000008.1 GCA_021106915.1 bacterium
TGATAGAAACGTAATTAGTATTGCAGATAACGGGACTGGAATGGATCAAAGAAGTCTCGCTAATGCATTAACACTTGCTAAGTCTACAAAAAAAGGCAAACTTGGAGAATTTGGATTGGGATTAAAAACAGCATGTAACAATCTGGGGGATCGATTTGTGATAATAACTAGTCCTAATTCAGATAACAAACAGTATAAAGTTATATATGATCAAGAGGAATGGCTAAAAGCAGGGAAAAAATGGGAAATTAACATCGAATCTTCTTCTTCTGATGAGAAAGAACATTTTACAATAGTGAAAATAGAAAAACTTTCAAAATATAGATCACAATTAGCAGAAATATTAAGTCGTGATTTAGAGAAACGTTTTGCCCCTTTTATTAAAAGAGGTGAAATAAAAATAATTGTTAATGGTAAAATTTGCAAACCGAAAGAATATGAATTATTAGAAAAATCAAAAAAAGATTTTGAAATTATAATAAAGCAAGGAAATTATAAAGGTGAAAAAATATATGGTTGGTATGGATTACTCAAAGAAGGATCAAATAAAGGTTTATATGGATTTCATACTTACAGAAGAGATAGAATGATTACAGTTTATGACAAAATAGCTATTGGAGAGCATCCTACAATATCTCGTATTATAGGAGAGATTAATTTAGATTTTGTTCCTGTAACACATAATAAAAAAGAATTTGAAAAAGAATCAGGAGCTTATGTCTTAGCAGTAGAATATCTTAAAGAAGAATTCAAAGAATTATTGAAGAATGCTCGAAGAAAATCTAATCAGGATAAAATTACAAAAAATGTTCAAAATGATATAGATGTATGGAAAGATAAAATTAGCCAAGCTGTTACGAAAACACCTGAATTAAAATATTACACTTCAAAAATAGATCCTAAAACTGGAATGGTTAAAGATGAAAAAGGAGAAGAGGAAGAAATTTTAGCAGAGAAAAGAGATGAATCTGACAATCAAGGAAGTACTAATCCAAAAAATACAGGAGAACAAAGATTACCTAAAAAACAAAATGAGAATAAAAAAAGAGTAATAAAAATCAAAGGTAAAACTTTCGAATTTGAACATATTTTTAGCTCTTTAGGACAAGAGGCTTCTTGGAAACAGTATGATTTTAATAAGGAAAAGAAAAAATTAATTATATATACTAATACAGATTTTCCAGCATACATAGCAACAAAAGATCACGCTTTTTATGCAGCACTACACATAGCAGAGTCCATATCTGAAGTTATGGTAAACGAAATTGGGGAAGAGATTAGTAATATGCAGGATATAAAAGAAACTATACTAAAAGTAGCTTCGAAACTTAAAACACAAATAGATTAATTTAAATAACAAATCAAAAAATACTATCCATAATTAATAATTAAAAATATATGATTTCAGAAGAACAATTGAAAAAATGGGCATCTGCTCCCGATTCTGTCGAGATGGCAAGAATTAAGTATACACATGAAGAAATAAGAAAAGCACTGAGTAAATATTTACCAGTAGAAGATATAAAAACAAAATTTAATCTTAGTAATTTTCAGTATGATGTTTATTTACAAGGCTCATATGCAAATAGTACGAATATTAGCTACGACAGTGATGTTGATGTTGTTATAGAACTGCAAAGTGTATTTTCTTATGATCTCTCTAATCTAGCCATTGATGAAAAATCAGAATTTAGTAAAGTTTATCCTGATAGTAGTTTATATACTTTTGAACAATTTAAAAAAGACGTACATGAAGCATTAAATCAATACTTTGGCGTGGAAATTGTATATGATAAGAAATGTTTAAAAATTCCAAAAAATACTGACCGAGTAAATGCTGACGTAATACCATGCTTTGAGCATAAGAAATATGAACGTTTTACATTTTATACAAGAAATAAATATATACCAGGAATTAAATTTTACAACACAGATACTAATGAAAAAATAATTAACTACCCAAAACGGCATCTTAATAACTGTGAGGCTAAAAATAAAGATACTGAAGCAAAATTTAAAGACACTGTTCGAGTGTTTAAAAATTTTAACAAGAAACTTAAATTAAAAAACATTCTTGATGATAAAACCGCGCCATCATATTTCATAGAAAACATGATATATAACTGTTCTGCTCATACATTTAACGGAAGTTATACTGACATTGTGCTGAAAAATTTTCAATATTGGACAAATGATATAGAAAATGGGCGATTTAGACATTATATTTGTGCAAACGAACAAGATTTATTATTTAACGATAATACGTGGAATATCGATGACGCAGTTAAATTTATTTCGAGTTCTATTAATTTATTTCAAGAAAAAATATGACAAAAGTAAATTTAAAAAACTTTATTTCTATTACTGTATTATTAACCTTTGCATTTTATTTTATTAATACAAAACTTCCAGAATGGAATTTTTGGAAGTATAGTTTCGTATCGCTGGTTATTTTCTTAATCATCTACATTTTAAATTTTTTATACGAGAAATATTTATGGAACAAACATAAATATGTTGTTAAAATTTTTACCATAGTTGGTTTTCAAAAATACCCAAATATTTCTGGTGAATGGAAAATGAAATATAATAGTTCTTATAAATATGATTGGGATAAGTCAATATATATGACTAAAGGTACGGGTAAAATTAAAATAAGAAAAATTGATGGTGGATTTTTATATTCTGGTAATTTTGACAAATCTAAATTTAAGAGTAAAAACAACTTTTTTGAAAATAATAAAAATAATAATGAAGAATGGATTTTAGGTTATAGATATTTAAATGACCCAAAAGAAACAAATATTGCAAATACTGGATTTGTTGGTCATTCTGGTTTTACAATTTTGAATTTTGATGAAAATAATCCCAATGAAATTACTGGTTTTTATGGTAATGATGAAAATAGAAAAACAAGAGGAAGAATTATTTTAGAAAAGAATTTGCCACCAAGCGATTAGCGACTAGCTAATCGCACATTATGAATTTCAAACCTTATGTATTTGAAATCCGTAGTGAAGAAAAACTTGAAATCGGGGAAGCGACAGATTAGTTTTTTGAGGATTTGGCGGCGGCTGGCCCGCGAAAATTTCCAGCCGTCGCCATTTCTGTTCGGATATTTTCCAAAACACACCGCCAATCGGAATTTGGGCGCGAATTTAGGATAGCCGAATAGCCAATTTGGGCTTCAAACTGAATTTTCCTACCTTTTAATAACTGCCAAAAGCGGAATTTTTCTCATCCATAGACTTATTAGATAATAATTTTACTACTGCAATTTCCATATTTTGGCTAAATTTTTAAAAAATCTTCTCAACTTAGCTAAGGCTAAATTTCAAAAATTATTTTAAAAATTTATCTCTAAATCTGAAAATTTCGTCACGTAATTTATTATCTAAAAAGTCTAATTAAAAACAAGTTTATGAAATATATACTCTATGTTAGAAAATCAACAGAAGGAGAAGATAGACAAGCATTAAGTATTGAATCTCAGATTATTGAATTAAAAGAATTTGCCACCAAAGAAAAACTTGAAATCGTAGCTTCCTTTCAGGAAGCTAAAACTGCCAAAGAACCAGGAAGAATGAAATTCTCAGAAATGATAGCTATGATAGAATCAGGGACTGCTGACGGCATTTTAGCTTGGCATCCGGATAGATTAGCTAGAAATAGTATTGATGGCGGTAAAATAGTCTATTTACTAGATACAGGAAAGTTAAAAGACCTTAAATTTCCTAGTTTTTGGTTTGATAATACTCCCCAAGGTAAATTTATGTTAAATATTGCCTTTGGACAAAGTAAATATTATGTAGATAATTTAAGTGAAAATATTAAACGAGGAAATAGACAAAAGCTAAGAAAAGGATTATGGCCTAGTTTTGCTCCTATTGGATATTTGAATAATCATCAAACCAAAGGAATTGATATTGATAAAGAAAAAGCTCCTTTAGTTAAAAAAGCTTTTGAACTTTATGCTAGTGGTGAACATACTTTAAAATCAATTACTAAAATACTTCAAAAACTAGGATTAAGAAGCTATCGGAATAATATTTTATCTATTTCTAGTACTCATCGAATGTTAAATAATCCTATTTACTATGGAGTCATTAAATTTAA
>JAIOTH010000128.1 GCA_021106915.1 bacterium
TGATGCTACACCTAAAACTTTTTCATCAATTAAAAATTTAGTTGCGTCAAAATCTAGATATGGATGTGTGAGGTATAAGTGCCATCCTTCAAAAATAGGATTATTTATATCACTACGTAATGGATAATGCTTTTCGCTCCAACCCGTATTAAATATGATGATTTTATCTTTTAAGCTTTTCCATTTTCCTGTTTTTGCTTCTTCTAATAGGTCTACCAATTCTTTTTTAGTTATACTAAGTTCATCAAATAATTCTTTAGCTATAAAAGGATTTTTCTGCTTATCAATGTTTACATAAGGGTTCCGTGAATAATCTCTACTTGATTCAGAACTATGAAGCAATTTTCGAATTTTTTCCATTTTTCCAGTTAAATTCAATATAATTGCATCAAAGCCTTCTTTCCTGGGAATTAAATAATTATTTTCAGTTCGTTTCTCATCAAAGAAGTTTTTTTTAATCACATCATCTACAACAGATTTTCCTCCCAAAAATTTAGAATAATTTTTTCCTATATTATTGTTTTTGTCGATTTCTTTTTTTATTTGTTCCCAATTAACAAGCCAGGGTAAATCCATGTGAGTCACTCCATGAATTGAAAACTGTATGGTTGAAATCGAGTAAACACTTCTCCTATTAATAGGTGAATATTTTACAGATGGTAAAATACCCCCTCTCAGAGCAGCAGTATCACTAATTTTAGCAGTTAAGCTAATCAAATCACTCATTTAGATCATCTCCCTCTTTCAGAGGCTCTGTTAGAATTTTTCTTGCTTCAGAAGCAGAAATCATAATACCACTTTCATCCATTCTTTCGTTTTTAACTAAAGTGTTTGCCAAAATATATTCATTAAGTTCGTTAGATTTTATTACAAAAGGAAGGTCTTCAACTTGAACTCGAATTTCCTTATTCAAGGTTTCCTGCCTTGCCGGAAACAAATAAGTGCTAATAGTTCTGAAACCCACGAAAGATAATGGAGTTGAATCCGAACTGAGTATATTTTCCATAGATTGGTATGCATTATCTTGAGTCCAAACCCAAAAATTGTGAATAATTTTATCATCACCATCCCTTTTTCTTGCGAAATCTACTATTAAAAGTAGTTTCATATCATGTATGAGGTTCTTTGGTGACTTACCAATAAAAAGCAATTTATCAATATTATCATCTATTTTCTTTTTGATGTCATTTTCTATTTTATTAGTTTTTGGAGTATACATTTGAATATTATAATCTATTATGTATTCGCCCCACAATTCTAAAAATTTATTAACATAATCCTCCCAATCTTTATATTTATCTTCAATAAAATATGCCATAATAGGCGACTTTGATTGAGTCGTAAACAACAATTCATCAATCAAAGTTTCACGGTCACTTAAAGAAGTGTTTGTTAAAATATGAACTGATTTCTTTAATCTTTTAAGAGTTGTTTTGAGTTGTTCATCAGTTTCTTTTAGATAAGCGAATTTAATATTTTCACATTTAGAAAGGAAATCAAGAATCGTTAAAGCAGTACGATGATTATTATCAAGATGGCATGTCAGTGATATTATAGTCGAAGTATCTATTAAAATATATTGATTTTGAGTCTCATGTTCGATGCGCTTGAAAAATTCTTTAATCTCTCCATCATCATTTTCAGAAATCAAGTAATATTTAATGATTGTACCATATACATTATAGATGAAAAAATGATAAAGATTGTTGAAAAAGTAAATCGGATCTTCCAATTTTGTAAATATCCAATCAGCAATTTTTTCTTTTTTAGATTCACTATTTAAGCCAACTCCAAATACCTCAGCACCTCTGAAATATTTATGTTTTAAATTGTATTTTTGCTCTTCAGTTAATAATAGTCCTAATTTTTCGAGCTCGACTTCACTTTTTTTCATTTTAAGTATTTCTAATAAAAATTTGGCATCATCTTTTGCCAACTGTTCGCAAAACTTTTTAAAAATTTCAACAATTAAATACGAATCTGATTGTAATTCAGTACCTTCAAGTTCCTTTTCGATTGAATTATCAATTTGTGAATTCAATTTGACAAATTTTTCACAATTTTCACTGACAAGATTAATTCCTTCACGACCTATAAAAAATTTCTCTTCAGCTAAGTCATAAAATATATATTTATTTTTTTCTAAAGTAGAAATCACAGTTTTAAATAAATCATTTGTTAAAACAATTCCATATTTGCTTTCCATTGTGTTTTTTAGTTCAATATATGGAAAACCTTCTTCTTCCCCCATAAATTTCAGACAAAGATATGAATAAAGATTAATTTTAGATACTTCTATATCATTTTTTGTCGAAAGAGTATAGGCTGCTAAATCACAAATAATATCAGTGGAGAGATTTAATTTTTTATCAGTCATCTAAAATCCCCTATCACGGAATATATTTTTGATTTTTCCGTACATAAATTCGGCAATGTTTCGTGGTTTTGTTTCCCATAAATATTGTTTTCAAAGACTTTTCGTTCAAATAAATTAAATTGCTTATCTGTAGGAATATGATTTGTTTCTTTTAGAACCCTTTTGATTATTGACTCAACTGAAATGCCATACTTTCTCGATAAAAGAGATTTATCGTTATCTGACACACACACTAAAAATTTAAATGCCGTGCCGAAATTTTTATTCTTCATGGCACATAAACCGCGCATGAAATAAGCACCACTTATTTCATCAGTTAGATTTTTATCATAGCCAGTTACATCAGGAAATATTTCTTCAAGATAAACATCTATAATTCTCTCAAGTTCAAATACTCTACCAGAGTTAAATTGATCATATTTAAAGACTATGTCAAAAATCTGGCGTAATATGGCAATTCCTTCTGTTCGATTCTCATCTATACTAATAGATAAACGAGCAAATTGAAGAAAATAATCACTGAATTCCCATGAATGTAGAGGCGAATTTGTAATGTCTTTTAAA
>JAIOTH010000163.1 GCA_021106915.1 bacterium
AATAGGAGGAAAAAGCTACGCAATAATATGACTAAAGCGGAAATCAAATTATGGTGTGTATTGAAAGGTAATAAATTCACTAATTATAAATTTAGAAGACAGCGCGGCATTGGATTTTATATCGTTGATTTTTACTGTCCAAAAATAAAACTAGTAATCGAATTAGATGGCGGTCAACATTTAAAATTAAATAATATGATGTATGACAAAAAAAGAACTGAATATTTAAATTCCTTAGGTGTTGTGGTAGTTAGATTTTTTAATAATGAAATTTTAGAAAATATTGAGGAAGTGTGGATAAAAATAAATGAAATAATTAATAAATTAGCATAACAACATGACTAAATATAACCAAAAACTTGGTAATTTAGGACAAAAGCTAGCCGTTAAATACCTAAAAAAGAAAAATTATCAAGTAATCTCTAAAAATATTAATTTTCGGCAGGGTGAAATTGATATTTTAGCCGAAAAGGACAATATTCTAAGATTTATTGAGGTTAAAACTAGATCAAATTTAAATTTTGGTGATCCGATTTATTCTATTACTCGTCAGAAGAAAAAACATTTAAAAAATTTCATTGCTTTGTATATTTTAAAAAATAGAATTCAAGAAGACTATCGCTTAGAATATATTTTTATTTTATTAGATAAAAAAACAAAAAAAGCTAAAATTAAACATTTAGATGATATTTTTTAATGCTTGACTTAATTTCTAAAAGGAATAAAGTATAGGTAATCAATTTCTATCCAGCTGTTCGAGAACGGTCGGATCTAATTATTAATTTTAACTTTATGATTAAAAAGATTCTTGTGGGTACATTTTTTTCTCTACTCTTATTTGGTTTTTCAGCTACTGCTAAAGCTGACATAAACCATCTTGAGGAATTTGATAAAGAATGTAAATTAATGAATTGTACTATTCCAGTTCCAACTGTAATAAAACCAAATGATGATTCCTATGAATCAAACCAAAACATCTATTTAACTGGTTTGACTTGGAATAATACTTTAATAGAAATCTATATTGATGGAATTCATCGTGGTTCAGCAACAATTAACGAAAATAAAAAAGGTGAAATTGCCAACTTCTATTATCAAATTGATAAAAATAAACTAATTTTAGGTGAACATCAATGGTCAGCAATTGTCTGGTCAGAAAATAAAAGGGACCGAGGTTTTATCTCTCAAAAAAATGATTTTTCTATTGAGCTTTATGCTCCTTTAAAAAAAGTTATAATTCCAACCGAAAAAACAATAATTGAAAAAGTTGAAAACAAAAATATAGAAGAACAAACAAGTGAAGAATTAGAAATTAGCTCTACTTCTACTAGAGAATCCAATCTATATGTTGATCCCAAACAAAAAATAAATGGGATAAAAATTATTAAAAATCAAAAAAATCCCATTGAAATTACAATTTCGAAAAGCGATAATGAAAATAATCTTGTCGTGGATAAGAATCGAGCTGAGCTCAATAAGAATCAAACTAACCAAGCTCAGCTCAATGAAAATCAAGCTAATCTCAATAAAATTCAACCAGTAGCTAAAAATAATGAAATAGAAAACATAATTTCTAATAATCTAGATTTTTCTGAAAAACAGGCTCGTAATAAAAAAATCGGAATTTTCTTATTAATAGTTTTGGTAATTGTATTTATTTTCAGCACTATTGTTTCTAACCGAAAAAAGAATAATTAACTTTGAATACTCAAATAAAAACTCATTAAATTACTAATGGGTTTTTATTTTTTCAATTTATGTTATAAGATTACCTATATTATTAAAAAAAACAAATGGCTAAATTTAAAGTATTATTAACAAATTTTGAATATGGTCGTGGAATGGATGGTTCTTTAAAAGACTGGCTTTTAAAAGGCTATCGTTCATTTTTTGTTCCTCAACTAATAGAAAATAAAATTTTAGATAAATTTAAAAAAATTATTGTCAGAGAAAATCCAGACTTAATTTGTATTAATGAAATCAAAAAAAACCAAATTTCTAAATTAGTCGACAAGCGATACCAATATTATGATATTGACATAAAATATGGATTAGAAAGTAAATTAAGAACGACTATTTTTCACAAAAATAACTGTAATGCCTTTCTTTCACAACATAAATTGAATTTTAAAAAAAAATTTTTAAAAAATGGGACAAAAAAATTACTTTATGAAATTGATTTACCAGACAATATCAAAATAGCTTGTTTTCATTTTTCCTTAAAAAGAAAAACTCGCCAGAAACAATTTAAAGAAATATATGAGATATATAAAAATCACCCTTCTAAAATAATTTGCGGAGATTTTAATATTCTTTATGGCTTCAAGGAATTAGACGATTTTATTAAACAATCTGGTTTAAAATTCGCTCATCAAAAGCCGACCTTTCCTTCTCCTCAACCAAGTAAATTTTTCGATTTGGTTCTTTATTCACCAAATTTAAATATTCAAACTAAAATTTTACCCGACATTTTTTCGGATCATCTAGCGGTAATGATAGAAATAAAATTATGAAAAATAAAATTTTTAATATTCCTAATATTATTAGCCTGTTAAGGCTACCACTAGCTTTTTTAATTATTTTATTCTCCAATTCATTTTGGAAATTCATTTTTTTACTACTTTCTTTGCTAGCTGATGTACTTGATGGTTATTTAGCTCGAAAATTAAACCAAACTAGCAGGTTAGGAGCTATCCTTGATCCCTTAATGGATAAAATATTTGTTCTAATTGTTTTTATTTTCTTTTTTATTAAATTAGACTTACCTTTTTATTTTATAATTTTATTTTTCACCCGCGACGCC
Organism: bacterium; assembly: GCA_021106915.1. Lineage (GTDB taxonomy): Bacteria > Patescibacteriota > Patescibacteriia > UBA1558 > S5-K13 > JAIOTH01. The sequence continues at coordinate 2,804 of JAIOTH010000163.1, forward strand.
CTTAGTTCATTTATGACAATTATTCCTTTAATGATGGGTTGGCATAAAAAATTAACCAAAATAGACTTCAAAGCTCGACCTCTGGGGAAAAATGTTACTACCATGCAATTTATCACTTTATTATTAATGATGATTGGCAATTTAAATTGGACTAAAATTAGCATGTATGTTCTCTTTGTTCTATCAATAATAGCTTTGATTGATTATTCCATCCAAGCTAAAAAAATTATTAAACAATTAAAAAATGCTTAAATTAATCCAAATTTTATGGTTATTTCTCCCAGCCGCTCTAGCTAATATGAGTCCGGTAATTTTTAAAAAAATCCCTTTTCTAGACTATCCAGTAGACCATCATTTAAAATATAAAAATAAAAGAATTCTAGGAAATCATAAAACTTGGCGAGGATTTTTCTTTGGAACTTTAATAGCTGTTTTAATTGTCTTCCTACAATCCTTATTATATCCAAAAACCCAAAGCATCACTTTAATTAACTATTCTGAAATAAATATATTTTTATTAGGATTTCTATTAGGATTTGGGGCTTTGTTTGGTGATAGTTTAAAAAGTTTTTTTAAAAGACAAATAAATATTGCTCCTGGAAAACCTTGGATTCCTTTTGATCAAATAGATTGGATTTTTGGTGCTTCAATTTTAGTCAGTTTTTACATTAATTTATCCATTATAAATATTATTATTGCAATTATTCTTTTAGGATCGTTACATCCCCTGGTTAATTTAATTTCCTATGCCTCAAAAATTCAAAAAAATAAATTCTAATGAAAAAAAATAAAAGAAAAAATAAATATTGCTTAGTGCCAGAATTAATTTTGGATTTACATGGATTTACAAAAAAAGAAGCCACAGAAGAATTATTTATTTTTTTAAAAAATGCTCAAGAAAAAAATTATCGAAAAATAAAAATTATTACTGGACAAGGATGGCATAATCCAGACTATCAAAGCATTTTAAAACCACATATAGAAAATATTTTAGATGAAGAGGGTTATCAATATCAAAACTCTAAACCAAATGATGGTGGTGCTGGAGCTATAATTGTTAATTTATAATAAATTATGACTTGGTTTATATTATCAATACTTTCTGGATTGTCATTTGCTTTAGCAAGGGCAATATCTAGAATTTATTTAAAAAAACAAGGTAATACCTTAGCTTTTACAGCAATCCATGGTTTTATTGCTGGACTTATTTTATTACCTATAATTTTTATTGGTCTTCATTGGCCAACTCAATCCATTACTTGGTGGTATTTTGCTGGTATTATAATTCTTGCTTTTACAGCAGACTGGTTAACATTCTCTGCCTTAAAAACAATTAATGTCTCAACATATCAAATAGTCAATCAAGCCAGACATATTTTTATACTTATTAGTGGTTTAATTTTATTTGCCGAAGCTATTGTGATAGATAAATTATTAGCAATAATCTTCATTACCATTGGCGTAATAATTGCCTTGTATAAAAAAGTAAAAATTGACCGGGATAAAGGTATAATCTTAGCTATCTTGAGCACTTTGGCGAATGTTCTTGCTCTTATATTTGTTAAATTTGCCATCCGAGATTTTTCAGAAATTGCAATTGCTTCTTTAGAATTAATGGCAGTTGGCTTATTAGGTTTTATTTTAATGAAATTTAATACAAATACTTTATTGAAAGAATTCAAAATAAATAAATGGGGTTTAATTTTAGCTGGTTTATTTTTTGGTTTTTCTGAAATATTTTTATTTATCGCCTTAAAAACTGGTGAAATATCAAAAGTGATTCCAGTTGCTCAAAGCTCTCTTATATTTGGACTCCTAATAGGTATTATATTTATGAATGAAAGAGAAAATCTTATTCAAAAAATTATAGGCGCATCAATTATAATTAGTGGCATAATTTTATTAAATTAAAACAAATTTGCTACCGAAAATTTTCATTATTTGTATAATATTCGCATTATTAGTAACATTAGTATATTAGCATTAATATTAGCATATGAAAGTAATAGCTGACTTTCACATTCATTCTCGTTTTTCACGGGCTTGTTCACCGCAGCTCACTATTTTAAATATTGCCAAATGGTCGCAAATTAAAGGTATTGATATT
>JAIOTH010000094.1 GCA_021106915.1 bacterium
CCTTGATTATTAATAGCTTAACTATGGCCGTTATTATTTATATTGTTAATAATAATGATTACATTTTTTATAAAGCTATTAATACTAATATTTTTAAATTTATTCTATTAAGTGTCCCTTACTTTTGGATTACTTCCTTAGCTGCTATCACAGCGATCATTTTCTATAATTTTAAAAATACCAAAACCGGCTATAGATATACTATTTCGCAAATAGTATTTACTACCATTATTAGTAGTCTATTACTAGGATTTATTTTTCAATCAATTGGCTTAGGCAACCTCATGGAGAATAGAGTTAATCAACATATTCCAATGTATAAAAAAACATTAGAACAACAAATAAATCATTGGCACCATCCTGAAAAAGGAATCATAGTAGGCTATATCAAAGCTATTGATAATAATGAATTAATATTACTAGATCCCTCACAAAATAAATGGCGAGTAATTATTAAAAATTTAGAAACAGAACAAGACGTTGAAACAATCCGAGAAAGAGCTAAATATAGACCAATAAAAATTATTGGCAATGAATTGCCAAATTTTATGTTTGAGGCTAAATATATTCGTCCTTTAATTGGTAGATTTAATTTTGGTAGAAGACAAAATAATTATAATTGTAATAATGACCCCGAGTGCCGTGGATTAAAAGGACCTAAAATAAAAAAATAGATTATTCTATATAATATTCAAAATGGCTTTATTTATTGATAAAGTCATTTTTTGTTTTCAAATAATGAAAGAAAAATACTTTATTTGCGTATTAATTAATAACAACCGGTTAAGTTAATAAATAAAAAAATATTAAACAAAATTATGAAAAATTCAACGAAAATTTTAAGTGGCTTATTTCTTTTAATAATTATAGCAACTGCTAGTATATCATCAGCCTTTGCTTATCAAGGAGATCCAAGAGTCAAAAATCCTGACTATTCGATTAAAAGACACAAGGCTATAACTAAGACCTTTGAGACAAATGATTTTACAGCTTGGAAAGAGCTTATGAATAACAAGGGTCGAGTTATCCAAGTCATCAACTCAGACAATTTTGCTCGTTTCGTAGAAGCTCATAATCTAGCGCTAGAAGGTAAATTTGAAGAAGCTAAAGCTATTAGAGCTGAATTAGGACTAGGATTAAGAAATGGTCATGGTCGAGACAATAACGGAAAAGGTTTAAGAAGAATAAATGGAAACGGAAAAGGATTTAATAGAAATAACTAGTTATATTCAAAATAATTAGACTACCAAAAAAAGCTCATTTTTATAAATGAGCTTTTTTAAATAATAAAATCAAATATGATTATTTTCTCTTAAATAATTTCAAAATCAAAATGAAAAATAATTGAATCAAAATATTAATTAAAACTAACTCAATTATTAAAAAACCAAACCTAAGCAAAAATGACCATTTTACAAAAAATAAAATTGGAAAAATCCACCAAGTATTTTTTAAATCCTGCCAAGAAGGACCAATCATCGCCCCAATATTAAATGACAATAAAACAATTACCCAGGCTGGCCATTCTAAAAAATTAATTTGTTCTAAAACAATTAAAATAAACTGAAAAATTTCAGAAAAATTTTGAGGTGAATTCAAAATTAGATAATTATGTAAAAGATACTTATTGATCAAAAATAAAAAAAATATACCTCCAGCCAAAGGCGCTAAGGAAATTAAAGATTGTCCTAAAAAAGGTATCTTAGATCGATAATGAGAAACTCGCGGTTGTTTAGTAAATACTTTAAATTCTGTAATTTTGGCACCAGTTAAAACGCACATCAAAGCATGAGAACTTTCATGAATAAAAGCTCCTAAAAAATAAAACATTCTAGTCAGCGTAAAATTTAAATATTTATTATTTAAATAGCTACTAAAATAACTCAAGATAGTAATGATAATGATTGTAATTCCTAAATTCATATACTAATGATATTTATCTGACAAAGCTTTCGCGTAGTCAGGCTAATATTAATGCTAATGTAATTTACTAATATACTAATGATACTAATAATACGAATATTTTACTAATGGATTCATATTATTAATATTTGATTCATAAATTTGTATATTAATCCTATATTTGTATTGCTTGTTTATGAAAGAGATAATATAATAAAGAAAGCGGGGTATTGACCCTGTTGAATAATTTTAAAAATTTAAAATTAAAATTTAATTATAATTAAATTTTATTCAAACAGGGTTGACTTTATCCTCAAAATTTAATAATTTAAGTAAACCTATTGCTAAATATTGATGGACTTGTTGTATAATAAATTACGTTACGAAATGAAGAAATTTTTTGATAAATTTTTTAAATAATTTTTGATGTTTAGCCTTAGCTAAGCAGATAAAATTTTTGGGAAATTTAGCAAAATTTCAAATTGTAGTAGTAAAATTATTATGCAACAAGTCTAGTATTAAGCTCTAAGTTTATTATACAAAAATATATGTTTAAAAAACAGGCCGGCGGAACTCAACTTTTGGATTCTAGAAAAATTTTAGAAGATGAGGTCAATTTAGGCTATGGTGATAAAATTGGTGATTTAGGTTGTGGACCTAAAGCCTATTTCACTTTTCAAGCAGCTCGAATAGTAGGCGAAAAAGGTTTAGTCTATGCAGCTGATATTTTAAAAGAAGTTCTATCTTCAGTAGAAAGCCATGCCAAAACCCAAGGGTTTAATAATATTCAAACCGTTTGGACAAATTTAGAATCCTATGGAGCTACTAAAATACCAGAAAGTTCTTTAGATATTTCTATGCTAATAAATGTTTTATTTCAAGCTAAAGATATTGCTCAAATGATCAAAGAAGCTATTCGACTTACTAAGCCTGGTGGAAAATTACTTGTCGTGGATTGGAAAAATATTGGTGCTCCTTTGGGTCCCGACTCTAGTCGCCGAGTGGATGTAGCTAAAATTAAAGAGTATGCTGAAGCCTATGGTTTAAAATTAGAAAAAGAATTTACAGCCGGACAATATCATTTTGCTCTGATATTTATTAAATAAAAAAATTAAATACTATGCTAAGTTTTATTAATTTTCAATATTTTTTTGATGCCTATCCCCCTAGAATTCAAACTAATACTTTTTTAATTTTACTAATATTATCCATAATTTTAGTAATTTTAGGTACTGGGCTTAAATTTTTATTAAAAAACAAAAATTTAAAATTAAAGATTGATAAGTATCAAAAAATTCTAATAATTAAACTAGCAAATTTATTTTTAACAGCTGGAATAGTTAATATTATTTTAATTTATTTCCGAAAATTCAGGGTTCCTTATTTTCAAATTAGATTTGTTTTAATTCTCTGGTGCTTAATTATGATTACTTGGTTAATTAGTATTACACAAAATTATTTAGTTAAAACCCCAGAATTAAGAGAGCGAGATAAAAAAAGAAGAGAATACGAAAAATATTTGTAAATCATAAACATTAAATTAGTAAAAGAAGGTCGCAATATTTATCTGTTTTGGAATTTAAATTCCATTTCGGATGAAAGCGATTTTTTTGTTTTTTTAAAATTAACATTGAAATTAACCACCCCTCAAATCCCCTCCTTATCAAGGAGGGGAAGTAAAGGGGAGGTGAAC
>JAIOTH010000080.1 GCA_021106915.1 bacterium
AAAACCAATAAAAAAACCGACAAAAAACAAGAGAAAGACTATTCCGAAGAAGAACAAAAATATCTCTTAAAATTAGCTCGTGATACTATAGAATATGCTTTCAAAAATAATGGACAGATAATGCCCATAAATAATGTTCCTGATAAATTCAAAGAAAAAAGAGGTATTTTTGTCACTATTCATAAAAATAAAAAACTACGCGGGTGTATTGGATATATTGAAACCGTGGAAAAAATTTATAAAGCTGTTCAAAATAATGCTCTAGCTGCAGCCTTTGAAGATAATCGCTTTACTCCTCTATTAAAAAAAGAATTGTCAGATATTAAAATAGAAATTTCAATTTTAACAATTCCTAAAAAAACAATTTTAACTGATATTAAACCAAATATTGACGGCGTTATCTTACAACAAAATAATAATCAGGCTACTTATCTGCCACAAGTTTGGAAAAATGTAACCAACCCTGAAGAATTTTACAGTTCCCTCTGCACAAAAGCTGGACTACAAGCTGACTGCTATACTAACCCTAAAACTGAATTTTATAAATATCAGGCAGAAGCGTTTAGTGAGTAATTTTTCCTTTTGTAGAGAATAAAATAGTCTCCCGTTTGTCATTCTGAACTTGTTTCAGAATCTCAATTAATTATATAGATAAGATTATAGATCCTGAACTAAATTCAGGATGACAAAAGGAAAAAAACAACAATAAAATTTTATGAAAATTTTTGCCATAGAGTCCTCATGTGATGAAAGTGCTATTGCCTTATTAGAAATAGAGAAAGGTAAAATTAAAATTCTAAAAAATATTATTTCCTCTCAAATAAATATTCATCAACAATATGGTGGAATAGTTCCTGAAGTTGCTGCTCGGGCTCATTGTGAAAACTTTTTTCCTATTTTAAAAGAATCAAAGATTAACATTAAAAATGTAGATTATATTGCCGTTACTTATGGTCCGGGATTAATTACCTCTTTAATGATTGGTGTAGAATTAGCTAAAACATTATCCTATGTTTACAAAAAGCCGCTAATTCCAATCAATCACATTGAGGCTCATATTTATTCTAATTGGCTTAGTCATCCCGAACTATTTTCTAAAAAAACTTTTCCAGCTTTAGCAGTGGTAGTGTCCGGAGGACATACAAACATATTTTTAATGAAAAATTACGGAAAATATCAGTTAATTGGAAACACTGTTGATGATGCTGTAGGAGAAGCTTATGATAAAGTCGCTAAAATTTTAAATTTAGGCTACCCCGGGGGTCCCATAATTTCAAAAAAAGCTGAAAGATATCAAGGACTAGATTTATCCTCTCACCTCAAAAAAGGTGATAAGGATGATTTAAATTTTCCCCGACCAATGATGCATACTAAAAACTTTGATATGTCTTTTTCTGGTTTAAAAACTGCAGTTCTATATAAAGCTCAAGCAGAAAAAAAATGGACTGAACAAAAAATTAATCAGTATTGTTTTTCATTTCAAAATGCCGTGGTAGATGTTTTGACTCATAAAATAATTAAAGCTGCCCAAAAATATAAAGTTAAAAATATTTTACTTGGCGGTGGAGTAAGTGCTAATCAAGAATTAAGAAACATTTTAAAAATAAAAGCCGACCAGTTGGGAATTAAAACTTATTTTCCGGAGCTTAAACACACCGGCGATAATGCGGCGATGATTGCGATTACTGGATATTTTAACCGAGCTAATGCTAAAAAAAATAACTTTAGCTTAATGGCTGATGCTAATTTAAAATTATGAAATCAATAACATTATTAAAAATTAATAAATTCAAACTATCATTTGCTTGGTATGATTTGTGGATAGGGTTTTTTATTGATAAAGATAATCATAGATTATACATTTGTTTAATTCCAACTTTGTTAATTACAATAAATTATGAATAAAGTAGGAATATTTTTAGAACCGGGTGGAAATAAATCTTTCTTCATAAATGGAGTTTTAAAAGTTTTTCATGAAGAAAAAATAAACTTAGATCACTTGATAGGATTTAGTTCTTCTTCAGCAATTTTATTTACTCATTTATTTGGATGTCACGATTATTCTCTAGATATATTCAGAAAAAAGCTTAAAAAAAATAAACACAACTTTTACCTCAATAAAAAAGAAATATTCCCACATAATAAAATCTATGAAAGCGCTATCACTGAAATGTTTGATATTCATTATAACAGTCTAATTAATATTAAAACCTCCTATACCATACTCGCCTCTCAAACGACAATAAAATTTAAAAAAACAAAAGGACTTATTATAACGATTGCTATAATTTTAAGATTTTTAAAAATTAATCTCCATCCCTTAATTAAAAAGTTGTTAGGAATTAAATCTTTATATATTCAATCAGACGAGATAAAAAAAATGTCCCAACAAAATATAATTAAGCTCATAATGGGTTCGTCAACTCTATATCCTTTTATTAAATTACATACTCTAAATGAAAAACTTATCTTAGAAGGAGATTTAGCTGAAGCAAATCCTATTGAATTATTATCAAAATTTGATAAAAAAATATTTATCCATATTACCCAAGGAAAAACTAGGATTAAAAACAATATTCTCCATATTTATTCTTCCCAACCAATCCCAAATAATATTTTATATTATACTGGTGATTCCGGAATAAAAGCTCTACATGATAGCGGTGAAAAAGAAGCTAAAAATAACATGACTTTAATTAAAAATTATATAAATGACTAAATATACTACAAATTCCTTAAATGAAACTTTTAAATTAGCTAAAAAACTAGTTAAAAATTT
>JAIOTH010000079.1 GCA_021106915.1 bacterium
ATTTAGAATCTAAAGATTCTCTAGTAAATAAAATATTTGGATTAAAAAATGAAAAAAACATTTTAGAAAATAGAATCAACGACCTTCAAAAAGATCTAGATGAATCTGAAAGAAATTTAGAAAAAATAGAAATTGAAATAAAAATGTTGGAGAATAAAAATAAATCCAAAACCCAAAAACAAATTGAAGAAATGATTAATAATACTGAAGAAAAAATCAAAAAAATCGAAGAAGATTTAGCTAAGGTAAAATTAAAAACAGACTCTTTAGATGAAAAAAATCAAAAAAATCGTAAAGAATTATTTAAAATTCAAAAAGAGGCTCGTGATATTCAAATTGAATTAAATAATTTAAACTCTAAAATCCAGGACATCAATATTGCTTTAGCTAAAAATGAAACCCACCGAGAAGATACTGAAAAAGAAATCAATTATGAAAAAATAGACTTTCAAACTTTAAATTATGACCTCGAAGAATTAAATCTTGAAAAAGAAATTTCTAAAATAAATCGCTTAAAAAATCAATTAGCTCAAATTGGAGAAATAGAAGAATCTATTGAAGAAGAATTTAAAGAGGTTAATGAAAAATATAATTTTTTAGAACAACAAATAAATGACTTAGAAAAAGCTTCTAAAAATTTAAAAAAAATTATTGATGACTTGAATGACAAAATAGAAGAAAAATTTAATATTAATTTCAAAAAAATAAATGAGGCTTTCAACAAATACTTTAAAATATTATTTGATGGTGGTCACGCCTCTCTAAGTATTAAAAAAGAAAATCCTGAAGATAAAATTAAAAAAAATGAAGCCGAAACAATGATTGAATCACCTATCCAAAATTCAAAAAATATTGAAACTGGAAACGATGATGAGTTAGAAAATGAAATTGAAAAAAAATATGACAGTAAAACCAAAAAAATTATCGACATAATTATATCCGTAAAAATTCCTAACAAAAAATTAAGCAATATGAACATTTTATCTGGCGGGGAAAGATCCTTGACCTCAATTGCCTTAATTTGTTCAATTATTTATAATAATCCCTCCCCTTTCGTAGTATTAGATGAAGTCGATGCTGCTCTAGATGAATCTAATTCTGAAAGATTTGCCGAAATAGTAAATAATTTAAAAGACAAAACTCAATTTATATGTATTACTCACAATAGAGCTACTATGCATAAAGCAGAAACACTTTACGGCGTGACAATGGATAATAATGGGGTTTCTCAATTATTATCTATTAATTTTAATCAAGCTGAAGAATATAGTAATCAATAATATTGACAAAAATAATTAAAACCTTTATTATACTAAAACGACACGTCAAAAACGCTCCTTAGACTTATTATGCAATAACCTTACTACTATAATTGAAATTTTAGCTAAATTTTCTAAAAATTTATCACATCCCGCTCAGCGGGACGTACGCAATTTATTGCACAACAAGTCTATTTTAATTTAATTAATAATTGTCATTTTATCTATAGTTATTAAAAATTAAATTACTAAAGACTAATAACTAATGACTAACAACTAAAAAAATGTTAACTATTAGATACAAAAGAATTGGTAGAAAAAAAGCTCCTGTTTATAGAATAGTTGTGATGGAAAAACAGAAAGATCCATGGTCAAACTATATCGAAAAACTAGGTTTTTATGATCCCAAAACAAAAGAAACTGTTTTAAATGAAGAAAGAATAAAATATTGGATCAGTGTTGGTGCTCAAGCTTCCAATAGTGTTCATAACCTTTTAATAAGAAATGAAATTATTGAAGGTGATAAGAAAAAAGCTGTTCGAATTACTAAAAACAGAGCTAGAAAAATGACTGAAAAAGAAGAAAAGACTAAAGAAGCTAAAATTGAAAAAAAAGCTCCTCAAGAAGAAGAAAGTAAAAAACCTGAAGCTAAACCAGTAGAAGAAGGGGCTAAAGACGAAGCTCCTAAGACAGCTAATGTTGAAACTCAAGTTGAAGATAAGAAGCCTGAAGCAAAAAAAGAAGAAAAAAATTAAATATTTCATCATTTGAAATTCAATTGAAATTCCACAAATTTGAACTCTATAAAATTTGTGGTTATGCGAGTATCGTATAGTGGCTATTACACGGCCTTGCCAAGGCTGAGAGAGGGGTCCGATTCCCCTTACTCGCTCCAGACACCTTAAAGTCCTTTATTTAAAGGATTTTTTGTTTACCCTTAAGTAAAAAAATAGTATTTTTAAATAAAAAACGGGGCACTAATTCAGTGCTCCCATTTCTAAAGATTATTTATCTAAGTCTAGATACTATTTCTTTTTTTAAAGCATCGATAAATTTTTCTGCCGTTTTTGATAAGAGTAGAATTTTAGTAATATCTTGAGATGATATATATATTTCAAATGGTTCTTTAGGCAAACGGCTCATTGTAGAAATCAGTATGAGATGTTTTGGTAATTTTTCTCTCGAATATTTACGTAACAATTCATACACATCATTGATATTTCCCCCATCAATATCATTACTATAAATACTGTAATGACAAAGAAAAAATTCATACTCAGATCCTTTACCTTCTGACAATAATTTATCTAAAGAACAAGCATCATCACTTAGTACTGTAATATCAACCCCCTCATATTTAAAGGACTGAAACATTCTTTGAGTATCAGTATTTGCAATTAAAAAATTTTCCATAATTTCCTCCTAATCACTTCTTCATTTTTTTAATACACTTTTTATATATTCAATATATAACCATATTATATTTCAACTATCTTGTCAATTATTATGCTTTTTCATAGAAGAGTATTTGTTAATTATTAGCTTGTTTAATACTAATATCTTAACAAATCTCTTCTTTTTTATACACAGTTGTTATTGTAGAGCCTAATTAGAGTCCGAAATCAACTCTCTCTCTTCCGTTACAATAGTTCTAACATCCAACACTAAGGAGCTCCACTCGCCAAAAAATAACCCCTAAAGGGTTGTTTTTTGTTTCTCTAAACAAACTTTGTGCTATAATAATTACACTATGCTCAAGAAAAAATACATAATCATTATCCTAATAATAATTCTGATCAGCGGACTTTTTATAATTTCTAAAAAAACTTATTTTTTCCAAAATATAGGTTTTAAAATTCTAAACTCTTTAAAATTAAAACGCCTAACAATCTATGAACAAAATAATCACCCTGAATATCCTCAAACTAAAATAAAAATTCCCGAACATCAAGGATATTTAATAGCTGTTTATAAAAATGAACATAAATTAAAACTCTACCAAGATAATCGAATTATTAAAGAATATAATGTAAACATCAAAAGAGAATTACCAGATCGTGAAGTCTGGGAAGATAACCAAACTCCAGAAGGAATATTTACTATCGAAACCATAAACAAAGTGACTAATGGCTGGGCCAGATGGATGAGGCTAGATACTTTAAATGTGGCTCATCCAAATTATATTAATAATCATCCTGATGGACTAGAGAGAATAAATAATTTTGAAAAAAAATATAATAAAATAAAAACCGACGCTGACATTAAAAAATTTAATTCTTTAAACTTTGATCAAAAAATGCTTCGGGGAATCGGTATTCATGGTGGCGGTTTTTCACTTCATCAAGAATGGACTTGGGGTTGTATCGCTATGTCCAATAAAAATGTCACTGAATTATTTAATCTCTTATCTCAGAAGAAAAATGAAGGTCTAGGAACCTTAGTAGTTGTCCAAGTTTAAATCACCTTGTTAAAATTTTTAATACAATAAAATTAGCATCATTTAATTAGTATCATTAGTATATGAAACAAGCTTTAAAATTTTTTTTATCAATAACCATTTTAGGAATACTACTATTATTTTTTATTAACTCTTATGTAAAAAATATTGGTGAAAAAAATCTCTACCAAAATATCATTGATCTTCCCAAACAACAAACTGCTTTAATTCTTGGAGCTAAAGTTTATGATGATGGAAGTATAAGCGACATGCTTCTCGATC
>JAIOTH010000002.1 GCA_021106915.1 bacterium
ATCCCAGCGATCCGTCTTTTTCCATAATTCTGGATTTTGCAAAACTGTTAAAAATAATTCCTGACCACCAATAGCATTCATTTCCTCTCTAATAATTTGATTAATTTTATTCATTACTCGTAAACCCAGAGGTAGATAAACATAAGCTCCAGCCATTTCTTTGTAAATAAAACCAGCCCTAATTAATAATTGAGCGTTTAAACTAACTTCATCTTTAGGAGTATTTTTTAAAGTCTTGGTAAATAATTGTGATTGTTTCATAAAATTATGGATTATAAATTATGGATCACGAATTATGAATTACGGAGATGCCAACCTTAATTCGTAATTCGTTATTCTTAATTCTCACCTACTATACTTAACTAATAAATTAATTATTCTCTTAGCTTCTGGTTTAACTAAATCATCATCATAATCACCACTGTGAGCAGTTTGACCTTCATAAGAAGCCTTTTTCTGATCTATATGTAAATTAAATTCATAAACGCCATCTTTTTCATCAACATAAATATGCCAACGTGGATAATGACTAATTCCTGATAATCTTTTAATATAACTATCTTCATATTTAGGATGTAAACGATAACCAATATCTCTTAAAATATTAGTAAGGTTGTCTTTCAACTGAACTCTGACTTTAAATTTCATTCCATTAGATAAATTATTTTTATTATTTACGTCATCCGAACCATGTCATCCTGAGCTCGACTCAGGATCTCGAGATTCCCTGCCTACCGGCAGGCAGGCGGGTCAAGCCCGGAATGACAACAGACATTGTTTCGTCAAGTCTGACTTGACTGGAGCAGACCCTATTTAGATAAATTATTTATTAATTGAATATATACTTTACTATATCTTTATAAGTTATCAAAACTATTAAAGCCATTAAAAGTATAAAACCAGTATTATGAACCATGGCTTCTATCTTTTGATTATTTGGTTTTCTTCTAATTTTTTCAATAATCAAAAACAATATTCTCCCACCATCTAAAGCTGGAAAAGGTAAAATATTAATCACTGCTAAATTAATTGATATTAAAGCCATAAATTGTAAAACATAAGCAAAGCCCATTTCAAAAGCTCGTCCCGAAAAAACAGCCACTCCTACTGGACCAGAAACATCACCCGCTCCCTGACCCTTAATAAGGCCTGCTACAATACCAAAAAGCGCCATAAAAATAGCAATAGTTACATTAAATGTAGTTTTTATAGCCTCCCAAGGAGCTCGATACCATTTATAAGATATAATAGCACTATCAACCATTGATATTCCTATAAGCTTTTTATCTAATTCTGGGATATTTTTTGCTTTCAAATTTAAATTTAAATTTTCTTTAGCTCTCTTAATTTCAAAATCAAATTCTTGATCAATATTCTCTGCTAAATAAGACTCTAAATCATTAGCGCTAACAAATTCTCGACCATCAACTTTTTGAATAAAATCTCCCATTTTAAGACCAGCTTCCTCTGCAACTGATCCAGGATAAGCTTGTACTATTTGAATATTTTTATTCTCAATATTAGCATTTTGAATATCATCACCACCAATAATTGCTGGAATGCCAATCATAAAACCCCAAGTAATTAAAACAAAAGCAAAAACCCAATTCATAAATACACCTGCAAAAAGCACCACTGCTCTCTTCCAAATTGCTTGATTATTAAAACTATCTTCATCTTGTTCATTTTCTCCGGATTCTCCTTTGATCTTCACAAAACCACCCAAAGGTATCCAATTAACAGAATATAAAATCCCTTTTTTCTTAATACCAAATATTCGAGGCGGAAATCCAAAACCATACTCTTCTACGCCTATACCTAATTTAATAGCCGTATAAAAATGTCCAATCTCATGAACAAATACAACAATGCTTAAAATTATTAAAAAAGCAACTATAATAATCAACATTTTATTTTTTTATTTTATAATTTAAATTTTCATTATCTCTACCTCTTTTTTCTTAGAAATTTTTTCAATCTGATCAGTTCTTTCCTTGATTAAATCATCTAATTCCTTTTGATAGGTAAATTTATCGTCTTCTGAAATTTCACCATCTTTTTCTTGATGTTCAATTTCTTTTCTAATTTTATCTCTAGACTGTCTTAAAGAAACTTTAGCATCTTCTTTTTTTTCATGTAATATTTTAATAACTTGTTTTCTTTTTTCTTCTGTTAGGGGTGGAATATTAACCCGAACTATATTTTCATAAATAGAAACTGACAAATCCAAATTAGCTCCCACAATTGCTTTTTCAATTTCTTTTAATAAATTTTTATCCCAAGGTTCAATAGCTAACATACTTGGCTCTGGAACAGAAATAGAAGCTACTTGTTTTAAAGGGGTTTTTACTCCATAACTTTCTACTAAAACGCCTTCCACTAAAAGCGGAGTAGCTCTACCAACTCTTAATTTTTCTAATTCTTCTTCAAAATGATTTATTTTCTTACCAAAATCTCCAGTAAATGAGTCAATATATTGTGACATATTATTTTTTTTATTATTTATTAATTAGTTAGTAGTAAGTAGTTGGTAATAAGTAATTTGAATTTTTCTAAAAACTACTCACTACCAACTAATAACTGTTTTTATTTCTTCAAACTCTTAACTACTATAAAAACATTATTTTTATTATCTAAATCAACTAATAAATCAATTGGCGTCTTAGTTGTTGGTAGTGGTTTAGAAATCCAATTTTCTCCGCCATCAAAACTTTTAACAAAAGCCGTAGCTGTACTATAATAAATTTCCTTTGAATCATTAGGATTAATAGCTACTGCATAAATATTAATAGTATCTGGCTTAGTTAATAATTTTAATTGCCTCCAAGAATAACCACCCGTTTCACTATGAAATATTCCATATTTATTAGCATAAATCAAAGCATCGTCCTGAGATAAATCTAACTCCATATCCATATAATAATCAACATTATCATATTTTCTCCTTTTCTCCACTGCTATTCCACCTAACTCTGGATTATCACCCTTAATTACATCTGTAATATTTTTCCAAGAAACGCCCTCATTATCAGATTTATAAATTCCACTTTCTAAAGTAGCAGCATAAATTTTTCTAGTATCTTTGGGATTAATAATTATCCTTTGAACTGAAGAATCTAACCATTTAATAGCTTCCCAAGAATTACCATAATCAACACTTTTAAATATTCCTCCTCCGCTAGTTCCAAAATAAATCTTATTATTATTATAATCATCTACAGCTACTGTTTTGATTACTTGCTCTGGTAAACCCTCTAAATAAACTCCCTCCCAACTCCGAGCACAGTCGATTGATTTATAAATTTTATTACCTACTGCTACGTATAAAGTACATTTATCTTTAGGATCAACCGCTAAATCATAAATAACACCTTTTTTTGATAAAGTTCGTTGCCACCCTAAAGCCTTATTAAAAGTATAATATAATCCATCATTTATTGTTCCTAAATAAAGAGCCTTTGGGTCTTGAGGGTCAACTTTTAAAAAATTAGCCTGAGCAGTCTTAAAAAAAGCCCGACCTTCACCAGTATTTAAAAGTTCTACCTGCTGTAACCAATTCTCACCCTGATCAGCACTAGCATAAAAACCAGAATCAAAAGCTGTCCCAGTCTTCA
>JAIOTH010000111.1 GCA_021106915.1 bacterium
GATGATCCTGTCAATCCCGCTTTCTTTTATTTTCCCGGCTACCGTATCATGATCTTTAAGTGGAAAACTTTCTGAATTCCAAATGGTACTTACTTCTGGTAATGCTTTAGCGTAATCTTCCAAAGCAGAAAAGTCCAAGCCTACCGAGCTTCCATTGGGGGTAGAATAGAAATAAATTCCTGTTTTTTTTGAGTGCTTCATCTCAATTAACTTAATTAAAGATTTTGGGCGCTATGATATAAAGTTGATCAAAGTCCACCAATGATGATAATCATTGCGAAATATGACTTTTATCATAAATACATATGAAGGCTATGAAAATAATGGGATGTTATTATTTTTTGCATATTGCAATATATTAATTGTTGGTAAATTCACTAAAAGATAGAAACATGTAATATATTTTATCACCAGGTATTACCTAAACCTGAAGGTCTGTAAAAATCAAAAGGCCGGAATACTCAGACTGATAAATTAAATGCCGGGAATAAATTACCAATAACTGATTTAACACTACCAATAACTTTTTTATTTTGGAATTAACTTGACAAACCACTTTTATTTTTTTACTTTTGGTTTCATTAATTATTTGAGTTAACCAAACTGGATAAGCTGAATACAGATTAACTCAAGCCCAATCAAAAGAATATATGAACGGAAGTACTTTGTTTAATACAAAAACCTCCCCTCATGAAAGAGATTAATTCATTTCGACCTGAAATAAAATTTAACAAGAAAGGAGGTATGCCTGCAAAAATAAGGAATTCTAATAAATTCTTTTGAGAATGGCAATTCTTATTGCATGCATCGTTTTTAATGACCTCACGATGTTAAATAATGCAGGCCGAGTTTATAATTATTTAAATCGAATAAAAAGAGATATTAGGAGAGAGTTAGGAGAAGATTGGAAAAAGAAACTAAATGATTACTATGTTATACTTTTAAATGGTGAATTGAAGGGAAATCTCATCACCATCAAAAATCAAATAGATTTAAACTTTTAAGGAAGGAGATTTAAGATTGTGTGAGTATGAGATTTTAGTGTTTATAGAAAAATTATAATGAAATTAAAACAAACAAAAATAGAGTTACAAAGATTAGTTGACAGGTATGGTGAAATTTTAGAAAGAAGCAATACCGATATTAAGCCAATTTACTCAAAAGAAGAAATCAATTTAGCAAGAGGAATTGGTTATTATTATTCTGGGATTGATGAACCTGATATTCATATTATTTATGGATCAATTATAAGTTTAAGTGAAAGTATTAACCATCCAAATAGTGTCATATTTTGTGATCTTGATTACTATGTAACAGAAACCAACATTGTTCGTGAACTTGAAAAGTTAAAAGACAGTATTCTATATGATTTAAATGAACTTAATAAACTTTATAAGAAATATTGTAATAAAGAATGTAATTTATATCCCATTAAACAAGCTTTACATTATCATCAAGAGATTTTTAATCTTCTCGATGATATCTTTAAATCGGATGAAATGATGATGTTTTTAAATCCAGGGAAATTTGAAAAATTATTAGTTGAGAATACTGATTTAAAATTTAAAGAATTTTGGAGGAAAAGAAAATGGAAATATATAAACCATCTAATTTCATTTATATTATTCTTGTTAATTGCTGCTACATTAATGATTATTTATGATCAAGGAATATTAAATATATATATTCATACTACAATTGGTGTCGTAATTGGATTAATGACAGTAGCATTTAATATTTTTTTTAACAATCATTCTTCTTTTAAAAATTCTTTTAAGCTTATATATAGACCTTCAAGAAGAAAACTTATAGAAAAAGAAAAAAATGATTT
This sequence comes from bacterium, assembly GCA_021106915.1. Taxonomy (GTDB): domain Bacteria; phylum Patescibacteriota; class Patescibacteriia; order UBA1558; family S5-K13; genus JAIOTH01. The sequence goes on from JAIOTH010000111.1 coordinate 1,832, forward strand.
TATAACTGAGAACAACAATAATTAAAAAATTTGTGAAACGAATTATGGGAATTTTGGAAAAATTTGATCTTTGAGCTAGGATGGTCAAAATGATTTTGGTATTTAAGAAGAAGACGCAAATTACTAAGCCGAATGGGCAATAGTGTGAACATTAGTGTTTCCTGAGAAATATAAATCTATTTTATTTCTGTAAATCACAATCATGTAATTCTTTTATCGATGAAATTAGAATAATAACAAAATATATAATGATAATCGCGAAGGTAAAAATATCTGAACGGTTAATTCCTAGTAGCATAAAAATAATAATACTCCATAAAATACTAAAAGAAATTGATGCAAAAAGAAACATAACCCAAGAAATAAGAAAAACGGTTCCTATTATCTTTTTAGAGATAGAGTATGCCTTCTGAAAAATTGATTCTTTTATTGAAATTTTATTTAAAAGGCTAATAAATACAGTTATGTAAACTATGATGAAATTTGCGAGAATAATTGAAATTAATAAAGGTATTCCTAATAAGATATCAGAAAATGAAAAATCTCGAATGTCATCAAATGTGGGATACCCATATAAATAAGTAGATGAAAAGATTAAAAAAATAATTATAAAAGATAGTTTGAGGTTTTTTCTCATTGCTAATTTTAATCAGTTTAAAGATTATTGCTAAATTAAGTATTCTTGTTAAAGGTTTCAAAGTAAGATTTTAGAATTATGAAATAAAAGGGTTAGTTTTTCCTAAAAGAAAAAAAACGATTCAATACTAATAGAGGAATCCAAAGGAATTGACTGAGTTATAATAAATCAGATAAAATTTCATTTGCAAGTTTCTTCGCTCTATTAAACTTGTTTTCATTTATTGAAACAGGAATATTGTTTTTTTGCGCATAATCGAGAATGTTTCCGGTAGGCAGATTTCCAAGCATTTCATACCCTGTCATCGGACAACCTCCGATACCGCTTATCACGCCATCGAATATTTTGCATCCGTTTTTATAAGCTGCATCAATTTTATCATACCAGTCATTATCTTTTATGTGCAGATGGATACCAAATTCAATGTTAGGATATTCAGAACTTAACATTTGATAAATTTTGCTTATCTGTTCAGGAGTAGCAATCCCAATGATATCAGAGAGGCTGATAACGTTCACACCCATTTGATTAAGTTTATCAACCCATTCCAAAATGATCTCAACATCCGATGGGTCGCCATAAGGATTTCCAAAAGCCATTGCGAGATAGAGCATCAATGTTTTATTTGAGTTAAGGCATAAATCCTGCAAGCGGTTCATTATATCTATTGCTGAATCAAAGTCGGAATTTATATTTTTTTTTAGGAAGGTTTCAGAAGTTGAAAAAGGATAGCCGATATAAGAAATTGAATTATGCTTCGCAGCTTTTTCACCACCCTTAACATTTGGAACAAGAACAAAAAGCTTTGATTCAGAGTTTGATATATCGA
>JAIOTH010000127.1 GCA_021106915.1 bacterium
CAATACTTCGTGCTTCATTTTTATAAAGCAATTCTTTTATTTGTGCTGCTAAAAACGTAGTAAATTCACTTATGTCATATAAGTATTTCGCATATTTTTTTATTTCTTTTTTATATTTTTCTATTTTGCTTTTATATATGTTCATATATAAAACATCATCTGTCTCTTCAATCTTGGCCTTATTCTTTCTAATTTTGGTCTTATTCTCCCTGATTTTATTCTCTGATTTATTTTCTATTTGCCGATAAAAGTACTTTAAAAACTCTAAGAATTTATTTGAAATAATAGCATTTGAGTTTAAAATACTTGCTCGTCGCACCAAAAATTTGAGCTCTTTGAATGAAGCATAGTTGAATACATCATTTTCATCGTTTTTATCATAAATTGTCTGTATTTTGATATCGAATAATTGAATCGTTAATGTAAAGACTTTTTCTCTTAAAATTTTATAGTTATAAAAAGGAGGCTGAGTAAGTATTTTTAAAATTGTCAAGTATTTTTCCGGTACTAAGCATCCCTCCAGCGGTCTTTCTTTTTTGCTACTAAGTTGAGTTTCATCAAAAGGAGATTTAGTTCTTGCTAATAAATCTTCAATCCAACTATTCATATACCCAGTATCACCTTCCCATTGCCTCCATTCTTTCTTGTCAGGTTTTAATAGTTCTACCTTAAAATTAATATTATGATTATTCTCAATGTCTGACATCCATTCATAAATACGGTGAATTGCTTCAACCCTTCCAACTATATTTGTATGAGCATGTTTTTGGGCTAAGTCTAATTTTTCCGAAACAATCCTTTTGAACTTCAGCTTTGTTTGCTGTTTTAAAAAATGTCTCCTAACTTTTGTAAGAAGTGAATTGTTCTCGAGGATTGTATATTTTTCTAATTCATCGCACAAAGGGCAAGTGTTGTTATATGATTTAATGTATGGGATATGTAAGTTAGCAAATGCATAGATAGGTGTCTTTTCTTTTTCATGTCCTAATTTTCTCTTTATATCCTCATACTCATAATAACCTGATCGGTTTAAAAAAAATAAACAACCACTAAAACCCTGAGTTACACCATCTTCATTTTTCTTTATACGTTTAATAAATGAGTTGGCATTTATGAATGTTGCCCCTGAAGTAGTAACATCGTCAGCAAAATAAATTCTATTGGCATCAACAATTGCTTTTCCGTAAAAAAGTTCAAAATTTTGAGGGCTTTCAATATTTGAGTCATAATGTATGATAGTTGCTTTATTTCCAAATAGAGTCTCATTAATCATACAAACAAAATCTGCATTAGAAAAATGACCTGGAGATAAAATTACTATTTGATCAGATTCTGATGAAGAAATCTCATTGTCCTCATTGTTTTTCATCTCCTTTTCTAACTGTTCTTTTACCTCATTTTCCAACCAGCTTCTTACTTTATCTTTATTTTGTGTCCAAAAAATAGAATCGTTAAAATAATAGTGATAATGGTTAAGATTACGTTCGACATGTCCGTAATATAATGCTTCAGATGTTAATTTAACCTTTTGTTCGGTTTTTATTATTCTTGCCTTGGGAAACCCAAAAATCAATTCAGGTGTAAGAGATGTTTTGTCTGTATCAAATAATAATTTTTCTTTTAATATGCAATTATTTTTGCAGGCAAAACAAGTCTTTTTATCTTTTATTACATCTTCTCTTTTCTCATGCTTTACACAAAAATCATTTTCCCTTTTATGATTGTCTGGGAAACAGATATTGCAATCATGGACAGTATTCCATTTCGTAAGCTGTGCTATGAAATATTTTTGTTCTATTAGTTCATTGTCTTCTGTAAGGGATTTTATTTTAACGGTTGTATTCTTTTTATCAATTTCATCCCACCCAAATTGTTCTAATATTCCTTGGTTAACTTTACCATCAATTTTTTCAAGGCTTTTGTCAGCTACAAGAAGAATATTTATGTGGGGTAATAGTATTCTTGGAGCTTTTTTTCTTTTTTGAAGCATTTCCACAATCTTTATTGAGGTTGAAAATGTTGTTGCAATAGGTATAATAATAATTGCATTGTCATAAATTTCAGATGTTTTGTTTAATCTTATATCCTCGTAGTCATTAACTGAATTACAATTAACTGATATTTCCTCATTGTACTTTTTTAATAATATTTTAATAAAGCTTATTAATAATTCAGAATATAGCCCATACCCTATTAATGATAATTCGTTTATTTTCGAAGAGTCTATAGCTAAATATTTTTGAATTATATGATAGGCAACTAAAAAAGCATATTTTTGAGCATAAAAACTGTTTTGAAAAAAAGGTTTAGCATAATAAAAGTCAGAGAGATGTATTTTAGAGCCTAGCCTGAAATGAGTATTCTCAATTTTATGCTGTTGTAAATTTTGGATACTTTTTTTAATAGACTCTAAAGATAGTTCATTAACAATCTCCATTTTTTCTTCTCCCATTCTATTTTGGAGTAGAGTTTCTGTATTAAAAATAAATAATGGTTTGTCGCTAAAGCTATCTTTAATTAATAAATCAAACGGTAAAATAGTATTTGCAGCATCAAATAATTGTTTGGGTAATTTCCCCTCCCATTTTTCTTCTATGCTTTTTTTGTTAAGGTAATTATCGAAAAAATTTCTATCCTTAGTTATTGCATTGAAATAGTTACTTGATATCTTGTCATTTATATATTTAAAATCTTGTTCATTTTTTCCAAAAAGAATATCAGTGAAATAAAATCTGTTTGGCTCCTTTTTTTTAGTTTTGTTTTCTTCTCTTTCTAATTCTTCATAACTATATATAAGTGTTGCTTTTTTATCATTCCAATAATCTATGTTTCCATTTAATGATGCGTAGAAATCATTTATCAATTTTAATTCAAAGATCAATTTTGTCTTTATATTAAAAACAATAAGTTGAATATTTGGAAAATTTAGTTCCCACTTACCTAAAAACCGAAATAATTGGCTTGCACTAATGTTTGAATGAACAGCATTAAAAAAATCTATACACACTAATTTATCTCTACCCTTGTACATATTTTTTATTTTTATCATACAAGAATTGATAGATTCCCATAGAAGTTTTTCAAATTCATTTGCTTTGCAGTTGGTATGATCGAAAGTTATGCGGACTATCGG